>NZ_JANODC010000266.1:0-17141 GCF_031412495.1 Rhizobacter sp.
ATGCGCATGATCGTGCGCGTCGGCGACAAGCTCGGGCAGCGCGACGCCATCGCCCACCTGGTGCGCATGCAGTACACGCGCAACGAGAGCGACTTCTCGCGCGGCACGTTCCGCGTCCGCGGCGACACGATCGATGTCTTCCCGGCCGAGCACAGCGAGCTCGCCATCCGTCTCGAGCTCTTCGACGACGAGCTCGAGTCGCTGACGCTGTTCGACCCGCTCACCGGCCGCATCCGGCAGAAGATCCCGCGCTTCGTGATCTACCCGGCGAGCCACTACGCGACGCCGCGCGGCCGGATCGTCAACGCCATCGAGACGATCAAGACGGAGCTCTCCGAGCGGCTCGCGGAGTTCGTCTCGCAGGGCAAGCTCGTCGAGGCGCAGCGGATCGAGCAGCGGACGCGCTTCGATCTCGAGATGCTCTCCGAGATCGGCCACTGCAAGGGGATCGAGAACTACACGCGCCACCTCTCGGGCGCGGCGCCCGGCTCGCCGCCGGCGACGATGGTCGACTACCTGCCGAAGGACGCGATCATGTTCCTCGACGAGAGCCACGTCATGATCGGCCAGCTCGGCGGCATGTACAACGGCGACCGGGCCCGCAAGACGACCCTGGTCGAGTACGGCTTTCGCCTGCCCTCGGCGCTCGACAACCGGCCCCTCAAGTTCAAGGAGTTCGAGGCCAAGATGCGCCAGGTCGTGTTCGTTTCCGCCACGCCGGCGGCCTACGAACGGGAGCACGCCGGGCAGGTCGTGGAGCAGCTCGTCCGCCCGACCGGCCTGATCGACCCGCTGGTCGAAGTCCGCCCGGCCACGCACCAGGTCGACGACGTCCTCCAGGAAATCCGCGAGCGAGTCGACGTCAACGAGCGGGTCCTGATCACGACCCTGACCAAGCGCATGGCCGAGCAGCTGACGGACTACCTGACGGAAAACGGCGTGAAGGTGCGCTACCTGCACAGCGATGTGGAAACGGTCGAGCGGGTCGAGATCCTGCGCGACCTGCGCCTGGGCGCCTTCGACGTGCTGGTCGGCATCAACCTCCTGCGCGAGGGGCTGGACATCCCGGAGGTGTCGCTCGTCGCCATCCTCGACGCCGACAAGGAAGGCTTCCTCCGCTCCGAGCGGAGCCTGATCCAGACGATCGGCCGCGCCGCCCGCAACCTGAACGGGAAGGCGATCCTCTACGCCGACCAGGTCACCGAGTCGATGAAGCTGGCGCTCGGCGAGACGGAGCGGCGGCGGGCCCGGCAGACGGCGCACAACCTGGCCGAGGGGATCACCCCGGTCAGCATCGTCAAGCGGGTCAAGGAGATGATCGACGGCGTGTACGGGGACAAGGGCGCCAAGGACGACCTGAAGTCCGCCGTGGACAGCGCCAACGTCGAGGCCCTCAGCGAGAAGGATCTCGGCCGCCGGATCAAGAATCTCGAGAAACAGATGCTCGAGCACGCCCGGAACCTGGAATTCGAGAAGGCGGCGCGCGTGCGGGACCAGCTTGCCGCCCTGCGCGAGCAGGCCTTCGGAGCGGCCGGGAGCGACAACGTCGTGCCCCTGCCGGCACCGGCCTCCGGCTTGAAGCGGAACTAATCGCCTCAAACTCGACCAAATCGGTCGGATTCCATATACTTGAGCAAATCGCTCGGGTTTGGAATAGGCGAGTCGCCGGCTTGGTTTTTGCCAAGTGGAGGGTCACCCCGCTGGAGACAGCGTTCCACCACTCGATTAGGAGTTTCCCCATGCGTCTGACCACCAAAGGCCGTTTCGCCGTCACTGCCATGATCGACCTGGCCCTGCGGGAGCATTCGGGTCCGGTGGCTCTCGCTGCCATCAGCAGCCGGCAGCAGATCTCGTTGTCCTATCTCGAGCAGCTGTTCGGCAAGCTGCGCCGCCACGAGCTCGTCGAGAGCACCCGCGGCCCCGGCGGCGGCTACTCGCTCGGGCGCAAGTCCGAGGAGATCACGGTCGCCGACATCATCGTCGCCGTCGACGAGCCGATCGATGCCACCGGTTGTGCCGGCAAGGAAAACTGCATGGGCGACGACGCCGGCCGCTGCATGACGCACGACCTGTGGGCCAGCCTGAACTCGAAGATGATCGAATTCCTCGACTCGGTTTCGCTGAAGAAGCTGGTCGACGAGCAGATCGCCAAGGGCGTCTCCATCGAGGAGCACCCCGTCAAGCGTGCGATCTCGACCCAGCCGGTCGTCAAGCCGATCAAGATCACGGCACCGAATTCCGTCTTCGCGCTCGGTGCCGCCTTCTCGAAGTGACCTTCTCCGAGTTCCAGGAATGACCCCGCATTTCCCGATCTACATGGACTACGGCGCGACGACGCCGGTGGATCAGCGCGTCGTCGACGCGATGATCCCGTGGCTGCGCGAGCACTTCGGCAACCCGGCGTCGCGCAGCCATGCGTGGGGCTGGGAGGCCGAGGCCATCGTCGAGAAGGCCCGCGAGGACGTTGCGGCGCTGATCGGCGCCGACCCGCGCGAGATCGTGTGGACCTCCGGGGCGACGGAATCGAACAACCTGGCGCTGAAGGGCGCGGCCCATTTCTACAAGAGCCGCGGCAAGCACCTGGTCACCGTCAAGACCGAGCACAAGGCCGTGCTCGACACCATGCGCGAGCTCGAGCGGCAGGGCTTCGAGGTCACCTACCTCGACGTCGAGGAAGACGGCCTGCTCGACTTCAACCGGCTGAAGGGCGCCCTGCGCGCCGACACGATCGTGGTCTCGGTCATGTTCGTGAACAACGAGATCGGCGTGATCCAGGATATCGCCGCCATCGGCACGCTGTGCCGCGAGCGCGGCATCGTCTTTCACGTCGATGCCGCGCAGGCCACGGGCAAGGTCGCAATCGACCTGGCCAGGCTTCCGGTCGACCTGATGAGCCTGGCCTCGCACAAGACCTACGGGCCCAAGGGCATCGGCGCGCTGTACGTTAGGCGTAAGCCCCGCGTGCGCATCGAGGCGCAGATGCACGGCGGCGGGCATGAGCGCGGCATGCGCTCGGGCACGCTGCCGACGCACCAGATCGTCGGCATGGGCGAGGCGTTTCGCATCGCCCGCGAGGAGATGGGGACCGAAAGCGAGCGGATCCGCATGCTGCACCGCAAGCTCGTCGAGGACCTCTCCGACATGGAGCAGACCTTCCTGAACGGCCATCCCGAGCAGCGAGTGCCGCACAACGTGAACATGTCGTTCAACTTCGTCGAGGGCGAGTCGCTCATCATGGGCGTGAAGGGCATCGCCGTCTCGTCGGGCTCGGCCTGCACCTCGGCCAGCCTCGAGCCGAGCTACGTGCTGCGTGCCCTCGGCCGCAGCGACGAGCTGGCGCACTCGAGCCTGCGCATGACGATCGGCCGCTTCACCACCGAGCAGGAAATCGAGTACGTGGTCGCCACCCTGAAGGATCGTGTCGCCCGGCTGCGCGAGTTGTCGCCGCTGTGGGACATGTTCAAGGAAGGCGTCGACCTCAGCACCATCCAGTGGGCGGCGCATTGACGCCGTCCCGCTGACAGAGGAGAGCAGAAATGGCTTACAGCGAAAAGGTCGTCGACCACTACGAGAACCCGCGCAACGTCGGTTCGTTCCAGAAGGGCGACGACAGCGTCGGCACCGGCATGGTCGGTGCGCCGGCCTGCGGCGACGTGATGAAGCTGCAGATCAAGGTGAACCGCGAGACCGGGCTCATCGAGGACGCCAAGTTCAAGACCTACGGCTGCGGCTCGGCGATCGCGTCGAGCTCGCTCGTCACCGAATGGGTCAAGGGCAAGTCGCTCGACGAGGCCCTGACGATCAGGAACACGCAGATCGCCCAGGAGCTGGCGCTGCCGCCGGTGAAGATCCACTGCTCGATCCTGGCCGAAGATGCCATCAAGGCAGCGGTCAAGGACTACCAGGCGAAGCACGCCGAGCACGCGGCGGCCGACCCCGTCGCGACCACCGCCTGATCATGCCCGTCACCCTCACGGAAGCGGCCGCGCGCCACGTCACGCGCTATCTCGGCAAGCGTGGCAAGGGCGTGGGCGTGCGGCTGGGCGTGAAGACGACCGGCTGCTCGGGCCTGGCCTACAAGCTCGAGTACGCCGACGATTTCGCGCCCGAGGACCTCGTCTTCGAGGATCACGGCGTCAAGGTGATCGTCGATCCGAAGAGCCTGCCCTACATCGACGGCACGGAGCTCGACTTCGTCCGCGAGGGGCTGAACGAGGGCTTCAGGTTCCACAACCCGCGCGAGAAGGATCGCTGCGGCTGCGGCGAGTCGTTCCGCGTGTAGCTCGCCACATTGCCGGGTTCGACGGGGCCCGCAGCGCGGGCCCCTTCGCTTTTTCCTTTTCCTCTGATCCATGCAGCTCGACGGCGACGATTTCAAGCTCTTCGGCCTGCCACGCGGCTACCGCCTCGACCGGTCCGAGCTCGATGCGCGGCGCCGTCGCCTGCAGGCCCAGGTCCATCCCGACCGGTTCGCGTCCGCAGACGCCGCGTCGCGTCGCCGCGCCATGCAGGGCGCGGTGCGCGTGAACGAGGCCTACGAGCGGCTCAAGGACCCGCTGCGCCGGGCCGCGTACCTGTGCGAGCTCCACGGTGCGCCGATCCAGTCCGAGGACAACACCGCCATGCCGGCAGCCTTCCTGCAGCAGCAGATGACCTGGCGCGAGGCACTCGAGGAAGCACGTGGTCCGGGCGAGTTCGAACCGGTGGCCGCGGAGCTCGACGCGTACCGGTCGGCCGCCTATCGGCGGTTGGCGGAGACGATCGACGCGGCTCGCGACTTCGCCTGCGCCGCCGAGCAGGTGCGCGCGCTGATGTTCGTGGAGCGTTTCGCCGACGACGTCGCCGAGCGCCGGGCGAGGGAGGAGCGCTGATGGCCCTGCTGCAGATCTCCGAACCCGGGGCCTCGCCCGATCCGCACCAGCGGCGCCATGCGGTGGGCATCGACCTCGGCACCACCCACTCGCTGGTCGCCGCCGTGCGAAACGGCGTCGCCGAGTGCCTGCCCGACGACGACGGCGAGGTGATCCTGCCCTCGGCCGTGCGCTACTTCGAGGGCGGCCGGGCGGTCGTCGGAGCGCGCGCGCTCGAGGCCGCGGCCAGCGATCCGCACAACACCATCGTGTCCGTGAAGCGCCTGATGGGGCGAGGGCTGTCCGACGTCGCGAGGGCCGGCCCGCTGCCGTACGACTTCGGTGATTCCGAGGCCGGCATGGTTCGCGTGCGAACCGCAGCCGGCGTCAAGTCGCCCGTCGAGATCTCGGCCGAGATCCTCGCCACCTTGCGCCAGCGCGCCGAGGACACCTTCGCCGACGACCTGTTCGGCGCGGTGGTGACCGTGCCGGCCTATTTCGACGACGCGCAGCGCCAGGCGACCAAGGACGCCGCCGATCTGGCCGGGCTGAAGGTGCTGCGCCTCGTCAGCGAACCCACGGCCGCGGCGATCGCCTACGGCCTCGACAACGCCGCCGAGGGGCTCTACGCCGTCTACGACCTCGGCGGCGGCACCTTCGACATCTCCCTGCTGCGCATGACGAAGGGCGTCTTCGAGGTGATCGCCACCGGCGGCGACTCCGCACTCGGCGGAGACGACATCGACGCTGCGCTCGCCGATGCGGTGCTGGCGCGCGCGGGTGTGCCGGCGAACGGCCCGCACGACCGGCGTGCGGCATCGACGGCGGCACGGCGGGCCAAGGAAGCCCTGTCCACGGGGGAGGAAGCGACGTTCGAGGCCGTTCTCGGCGGCGTCGCCGTTCGTGTCCCCGTGCAGCGAAGCGAGCTCGAGGCCGTGGCCCGGCCCTGGGTCGAGCGCACCATCGCTGCGGTCCGGCAGGTCGTTCGCGACGCGAAGGTGGACAAGGGCGAGATCGACGGCGTGGTCATGGTCGGCGGTTCGACGCGCATGCCGCTCGTTCAGCGAGCCGCCGCCGAGTTCTTCGGGCGCGAGCCACTCACCAACCTCGACCCGGACCAGGTCGTGGCGCTCGGGGCCGCGCGCCAGGCCGACGCGCTCGCCGGGAACCAGGGCACCGGTGACCTTCTCCTGCTCGACGTGATCCCCCTGTCGCTCGGTCTCGAGACCATGGGCGGCCTCGTCGAGCGGATCATCCCGCGCAACAGCCCGATTCCGACCGCCCGTGCGCAGGACTTCACCACCTTCCAGGACGGCCAGACGGCCATGGCGATCCACGTCGTGCAGGGCGAGCGAGACCTGGTCGTCGATTGCCGCTCGCTCGCCCGCTTCGAGCTGCGCGGGATCCCGCCGATGGTCGCGGGCGCCGCCCGGATCCGCGTCACCTTCACGGTCGATGCCGACGGCCTCCTCGGCGTCGCTGCACGCGAGGAGGGCACCGGCATCGAGGCCTCGATCAAGGTCAAGCCGAGCTACGGGCTCACCGACGAGGAAGTGGCGCGCATGCTCGGCGAGGGCTTCCGCCTCGCCGAGGCCGACATGGTCGAGCGGAGCCTGCGCGAGGCGAAGGTCGACGGCGAGCGGCTTCTCGCGGCGCTGGCCAGCGCGGTGTCCGCGGACGGCGACCTCCTGAGCGCGGAGGAACGCGCCGGCATCGAGCGGCTGAGCCACGAACTGCGCGAGAGCAGCCAAGGCAACGACCGCTTCGCGATCGAGGCGGCGGCGAAGTCGCTCAGCGACGCGACGGAGGCGTTCGCCGCCGAGCGCATGAACCGCGGCATGCGACGCGCACTCGCCGGCCGTCGCCTCGAGGAGATCTGAGCGTGCCCGTCATCAAGGTCCTGCCGCATCCCGAGTACTGCCCCGAGGGGCGCGAGATCGAGGCGCCGGCGGGCGTCTCGATCTGCGAGGCGCTGCTCGAGAACGGCATCGAGATCGAGCATGCCTGCGAGATGAGCTGCGCCTGCACCACCTGTCATGTCGTGGTCCGCTCCGGATTCGAATCGCTGGGCGAGCCCGACGAAAGCGAGGAGGACCTCCTCGACCGCGCCTGGGGACTCGAGCCGACCTCGCGGCTGTCGTGCCAGGCGATCGTCGCGCGCGCGAACGTGACCGTCGAGATACCGAAGTACTCGATCAACCACGCCAAGGAAAAGCACTAGCCGGCCGGCGCGGGCGGCGCCCCGGGCGCTGCGGTCAGCGCCGGTCGGAGCTGACCTGGATGGCCCGCCGCAGCCAGCTCCAGGCGCTCGGCGCAGGGAGCTCCGAATCCGGCGCGGTGCCGTCCCGCTCGCCGATGAGCGCCTTGTCGTCGAGCATGGCGACGAAGGCCCTGACTTCGGGCTTCTTGAGCCCGCTCACCTCGGCGAGCTGAGCCACGCGATCGAGGTACCGACCGGCAAGCCGCATCGCCCGCATCAGCAGGCGACCTGGTCGAGCGCGCGCCGCACCTCGGTCTGCCAGGGCAGGGCATACACCAGCTGGTGCAGCTGCACAGCGGCGTCCACGTTGTTGAGAGCCTCGCCCTCGTCGTCGAGGAGCTTGAGGTTGGTGACCAGCCCGAGCGGGTCCGACATGGCGACGACGCCGTGCTGGATCTGGACCCAGTCCCAGGCCACGCCTGCCGACTGGGTCTCGGTGGCGTCGCCCCACAGGGTCTGCCCGCAGCAGAGGCAGTCCCCGTCTCCCAAAGTCAACACGCGCGTCCCCAGGTGCGTCAAATGCAACTGCGGCGCACGACTCGCCTGCCACAATAGGGGTGGCCAAGCACAAACAATCCAGGCAGGAGTCATGGCTGTTTTCGAGTCGATGGCGAATCCTTCGAAGTTCGTGACGGAGCAGTGTCGCAAGGCCGGACCGCTTTGCAAGCTGTCAGAGTTGTCAGGGTGATGGCGAACGGATCACTGCGAGCCGCATCGATGCGCGCCAGGGCCTGAGGCGCATGCTGCAAGCCGGTTTCACCTCCGTTCTCAAGACGCGGACCCGCGACGAACTCCAGGACGAGGTCGTCGGCTTCACCAGACGGCTCGGTTTCGAGACGGTGTCGGCGACGGTGGTCATCGATCACCTGCTCGGCGAGGCCGAATTCATCACCATCGACAACACGCCGCGCGCCTACCGCGACCTGTTCCAGGACCGCGCCAGCTGGCGCCGCGATCCCGTGATGCAGCATTGCAAGCGCTACAGCATGCCCATCATCTGGGGCCAGGACACGTATGCAGCGCAGGGCCTGGGCGACAAGTGGGAGGAGCAGGCGCGCTTCGGCTACCGCCATGGCATCGCGATGGCCCTGCACATGCCCGAAGGCCGGCACTTCTTCCTCGGCGTCGATCGCGACCAGCCGGTGCCGCCCGACCCTGCCGAGATCACCCGGCTGGTCGCCGATCTGCAGCTGTTCGCCGTCCATGCCCAGGATGCGGCATTGCGCATCCTGACGCCCGTGGCGAGCTCGCCGGGTGCGCCATCGCTCACCCCGCGCGAGCTCGAGACGCTGCGCTGGACCATGGAAGGCAAGACGGCCTGGGAAGTCGGGAACCTGCTGGGCATCAGCGAACGCACGGCGGCCCTGCACGTCAACAACGCGACGCACAAGCTCGGCTGCGTCAACAAGCACCAGGCTGTCCTGAAGGCGCTTCGGCTCGGCTTGATCCGCTAGTTCCGGCGCTGCCCCGGCACCCACAGCGGCGCTGATGCCCGGTCGAGGGGCTCGGCACCTGCCACTTCCGTGCAGTGCTGCACACTGTAAGAGTTGACAGTTACGCGAGTCTGACGGTGCTGGTCGAATCAGGCGGTGCGCGGATGGAGCGCACGACGCCGCCGAAAGGAGCAGCCATGCAGCAGCCGCAGACCCCGTTCTTCCCGACCTTGATCGACATCAAGGTCGCTCCGCTGAATGCGGGACCGCACGGCGGCTGGAGTGCGCCTCTTCACGGGCCACACGGCGGCTGGTTCTAGGCAGCTCGTTCCCTGGTCCTGCCCGCGCGGCATGCGGGCACCCTGACCCGTTCCGCCCATCCCGGGCCGAACGGGTTTCGTCCGAGGTGCGGCACCGTAGACTTTGGCGGTGAACGTCCTCGGCATCGAAACCTCGTGCGACGAGACCGGCGTGGCCATGGTGCAGGCCGGCGCCAGCGGAACACCCCGCCTGCTGGCCCATGCGCTGCACAGCCAGGTCGAGATGCACTCGGCCTACGGTGGCGTCGTTCCAGAACTCGCGTCGCGCGATCACATCCGGCGTGTCCTTCCCCTGGCCCGCGACGTCCTCGCCAGCAGCGGGCTGGCGCTCGGAGGTGTCGATGCCGTCGCCTACACGCGCGGGCCCGGCCTCGCCGGGGCCCTGCTGGTCGGCGCCGGGGTCGCCTGTGCGCTCGCGGCGGCGCTGGCGCGACCGGCGCTCGGCGTTCATCACCTCGAGGGTCACCTGCTGTCTCCCTTTCTCTCCGGGGACCCGCCGAGCTTCCCGTTCGTTGCCCTGTTGGTCTCGGGCGGGCACACCCAGCTCCTGCGCGTCGACGAGGTCGGGCGCTACGAGCTCCTCGGCGACACGATCGACGACGCCGCAGGCGAGGCGTTCGACAAGTCGGCCAAGCTGCTCGGGCTCGGCTACCCCGGCGGCCCGGCACTGGCGCGGCTGGCGGAGTTCGGCGACCCGGCCGCCTACGCCCTGCCGCGGCCGCTCCTGAACCGGGACACGCTCGACTTCTCCTTCGCGGGGCTGAAGACGGCGGTGCGCACGCACGCCATCCTGCTCGAAGGCGCAGCCTGCGAGCAGGCGCGCGCCGATCTGGCGGCCTCGACGCAGGAGGCGATCGTCGACGTGCTGGTGCGCCGCTCCGTTGCCGCCCTGGAGGCCACAGGCCTCGGCTGCCTCGTCGTGGCCGGCGGCGTCGGTGCCAACACCCTGCTGCGCAGCCGCCTCGACCGAGCCTGCGCAGGTCGAGGCGCCCGCGTCCACTACCCCGAGCTGGCGCTGTGCACCGACAACGGCGCCATGATCGCGCTCGCCGCGGCGATGCGGCTGCAGCGCGGCATCGCCGAGTCGTCGAACGGCTACGCCTTCGATGTCAGGCCGCGCTGGGCGCTCGGCGCCGCGTGAGCCGCCGCGGCCGGACCTCCGGCGGGGCGACGCGCCTGCCCTATAATCAGCGGCTCGACTGCTCCGGCAGCGACCCAGCACGACACCGGTCGGTTTCACCGGTGCTCGCAAGTTCACACGAAACCGCAGCACCGCTCCCTGGCGGGCGCTCGGTTTCACATTCAGGAAACGAGATGCCAGCCACCACCGAACACAAGGCGGAAATCGTCAAGGCGCACGCGCGAAGCGGCGCCGATACCGGCTCGACCGAGGTGCAAGTCGCCTTGCTCACGGACCGGATCAACGAACTCACGCCGCACTTCAAGACCCACCTGAAAGACCATCACGGCCGGCGCGGCCTGCTCAAGATGGTCAACCGCCGCAAGAGCCTGCTGACGTACCTGAAGGGGACGGACGCGGCGCGCTACACGGCGCTGATCCAGAAGCTGGGCCTGCGCAAGTAGGTCTGCAATGAAGCCGAGAGCCCGACCGGTGTCGACCGGCGCGCCTTCGGCGAGGGGAACGAGCGGCCGCATGGCGACGCTGTGTCATTCCACCGATGTTCGGCCCCTGTCGTCGAGCACCCCTGGAATGGCATTTCGCCCTGAGCCACGTTCCGGGAGCCGGCGCCGCCCTCCAGGCGCCCGTCACGCAACGGAGAACCGAGAATGAGCATCTTCAACAAGGTCACCAAGACCTTCCAGTGGGGCCAGCACACCGTCACTCTCGAGACCGGCGAGATCGCACGCCAGTCCGGCGGTGCGGTGGTCGTCAGCATCGAGGACACGGTGGTGCTCGCCACCGTGGTGGCGCGCAAGGAGGCCAAGCAGGGCCAGGACTTCTTCCCGCTGACCGTCGACTACATCGAGAAGACCTATGCCGCGGGCCGGATCCCGGGCAGCTTCTTCAAGCGCGAAGGTCGGCCCAGCGAGCTGGAGACCCTGACGTCGCGCCTGATCGACCGGCCGCTGCGCCCGCTCTTCCCGGAGAACTTCTACAACGAGGTGCAGGTGATCATCCACGTGCTCTCGCTGAACCCCGAGATCGCCGCCGACATCCCGGCCCTGATCGGCGCCAGCGCGGCGCTCGGCATCTCGGGCATCCCGTTCAACGGCCCGATCGGTGCCGCCCGCGTCGGCTACATCGACGGCCAGTACGTGCTGAACCCGACCAAGACGCAGATGGCCAGCACCCAGATGGACCTGATCGTCGCCGGCACGCAGGCGGCGGTGCTGATGGTCGAGTCGGAGGCCAAGCAACTGAGCGAAGAGGTCATGCTCGGCGGCGTGGTCTTCGGCCATGAGCAAGGCAACGTGGCCATCGCCGCGATCAACGAGCTGATCCGCGACGCCGGCAAGCCGGCCTGGGACTGGCAGCCGCCGGCCAAGGACGAGCCCTTCATCGCCAAGGTCTCGGCGCAGGCCGAAGGCGCGATCCGCGCTGCGTACCAGATCCGCTCCAAGCAGGCGCGCACGCAGGCCACGCGCGAGGCTTACGCCGCCGCCAAGGCGGCGCTCGTGGCCGAGGGCGTGGAGCACGACCCGATCAAGGTCGACAACCTCCTGTTCGAGGTCGAGGCGAAGATCGTCCGCAGCCAGATCCTGGCCGGCGAGCCGCGCATCGACGGTCGCGACACCCGGACCGTGCGGCCGATCGAGATCCGCACCGGCGTGCTGCCGCGCGTGCACGGCTCGGCCCTGTTCACCCGCGGCGAGACGCAGGCGCTGGTCGCGGCCACGCTCGGCACCGACCGCGATTCGCAGAAGATCGACGCGCTTGCCGGCGAGTACAGCGAGCACTTCATGTTGCACTACAACATGCCCCCGTTCGCCACCGGCGAAACCGGCCGCGTCGGCACGCCGAAGCGGCGCGAGATCGGGCACGGCCGGCTGGCCAAGCGGGCGCTGGTCGCCGTGCTGCCGGACCGTGGCGAGTTCCCGTACTCGATGCGGGTCGTCTCCGAGATCACGGAGTCGAACGGCTCGTCGTCGATGGCCTCGGTGTGCGGCGGCTGCCTGGCCCTGATGGATGCGGGCGTTCCGCTGAAGGCGCACGTGGCGGGCATCGCCATGGGCCTGATCAAGGAAGGCAACCGCTTCGCCGTCCTGACCGACATCCTGGGCGACGAGGACCACCTCGGCGACATGGACTTCAAGGTGGCCGGGACCACGAACGGCGTGACCGCCCTGCAGATGGACATCAAGATCCAGGGCATCACCAAGGAAATCATGCAGGTGGCGCTGGCGCAGGCCAAGGAAGCGCGCCTGCACATCCTCGGCAAGATGCAGGAGGCCATGGGCGGAGCGAAGACCGAGGTCTCGCAGTTCGCGCCCCGTCTCTACACGATGAAGATCAACCCGGAGAAGATCCGCGACGTGATCGGCAAGGGCGGCTCGACCATCCGCGCCCTCACCGAGGAGACCGGCTGCACGATCGACATCGGCGAGGACGGCACGATCACCATCGCCTCGGTCGATGCCGACAAGGCCGAGCACGCCAAGAAGCGCATCCAGGAGATCACGGCAGAGGTCGAGGTCGGCAAGATCTACGAGGGCGCGATCACCAAGATCCTCGACTTCGGCGCACTCGTGAACCTGCTCCCGGGCAAGGACGGGTTGCTGCACATCAGCCAGATCGCACACCAGCGGGTCGAGAAGGTCACCGACTTCCTGTCGGAAGGCCAGGTCGTCCGCGTCAAGGTGCTCGAGACCGACGACAAGGGCCGGGTCAAGCTCTCGATGAAGGCGCTCCTCGACCGCGACATGCCGCCGCGCGAGCATGCGATGCACGAGTAGCCGCGGGGCAGGGCAGTGAAGGCGATCGAGATCACGGCGCCGGGCCAGCCCGACGTCCTCCGGCTCACCGAGCGGCCGCGGCCCGAGGCCGCTCCGGGCGAAGCGCTCATCCGCGTCGCCGCCTCGGGCGTGAACCGGCCCGACGTCCTGCAGAGGAAGGGGCTCTACCCGGTGCCGCCCGGCGCGTCCGACCTGCCCGGCCTGGAAGTGGCCGGAACGATCGAGAGCGGCGATGCCGCTGCGCTGGCGGCGGCGGGCATGCGCATCGGCGACCGCGTCTGTGCCCTCGTCGCCGGCGGCGGCTACGCGGAGTACTGCGTGGCGCCGGTGGGCCAGTGCCTGCCGTCGCCGGCGCGCCTGAGCGACATCGAAGCGGCAAGCCTTCCGGAGACGTTCTTCACGGTCTGGTCGAACGTCTTCGACCGGGCCCGGCTTCGCCCCGGCGAAACGCTGCTCGTGCAGGGCGGCAGCAGCGGCATCGGCGTGACGGCGATCCAGCTTGCCAAGGCCTGGGGCGCGACGGTGATCGTCACCGTCGGCTCGCCGGAGAAGGCCGCCGCCTGCGTCGCCCTCGGCGCCGACCACGCGATCAATTACCGCACTGATGACTTCAGCACCGAGGTCCTGCGCCTGACCGGCGGCAAGGGCACCGACGTCGTGCTCGACATGGTCGCCGGCGACTACCTCCTGCGCGAGCTGAAGTGCCTGGCCGAGGACGGGCGCATCGTCGTCATCGCGGTGCAGGGCGGTGTCGACGCCAAGGTCGACGCAGGCCTCGTGCTGCGCCGGCGCCTCACGATCAGCGGATCGACGCTGCGGCCGCGTCCGGTCGCCTTCAAGACAGCGATCGCCGCAGCCCTGAAGCAGACCGTCTGGCCGTGGCTCGACGCGGGGACCGTCCGCCCGGTGATCCACCAGGTGTTTCCGGCTGCCGAGGCGGCAAGCGCGCACGCGCTGATGGAGTCGAACCGCCACATCGGCAAGCTGGTGCTCGCGTGGTAGCCGCGCCGGAGGCGGGCGCCGTCCGCCGGCGCAAGCTGGTGGTCGGCAATTGGAAGATGAACGGCACGCGCGCCGCCAATGCAGCGCTCCTGGCCAGCCTGAAGGCGGCCATGGCGCCTGCAGCCTGCGATGTCGCCGTCTGCCCGCCCGCACCGTACCTCGGCGAGGTCGCGGCCTTGCTGCTCGGCAGCGCCATCCATTGGGGGGCGCAGGACTGCTCCAGCCATGCCCCGGGCGCCTTCACCGGCGAAGTGGCGGCCTCGATGCTGGCCGAGTTCGGCTGCAGCTTCGTCATCGTCGGTCACTCGGAGCGCCGCGCCCTGCACGCGGAGAGCGACGAACTCGTGGCCCAAAAGGCCGAACAGGCGCTGGCCAGCGGCCTGGTGCCCATCATCTGCGTCGGCGAGACCCTCGCCGAGCGCGAGGCAGGTGCGACCGATGCCGTCGTCGCTCGCCAGCTCGCGGCGGTGCTCGACCGGCTCGGCGAGCGGATCGCCGGCTGCGTCGTCGCCTACGAGCCGGTCTGGGCCATCGGCACCGGCAAGACCGCGTCGCCCGACGAGGCGCAGTCGGTGCATGCGCTCCTGCGCGAGGCGCTGCGTTCGCGCACCCCGGGCGGCGGGGCGGTCCGGCTCCTCTACGGCGGCAGCGTCAAGGCCGACAACGCGGCCCAGCTCTTCGCCCAACCCGACATCGACGGCGGCCTCATCGGCGGGGCCTCGCTGAAGGCAGCGGACTTCATCGCCATCTGCCAGGCAGCGGTCTGAGCCCCACATGAATCACGGAGCCGCATCCAGTATGAACATGGTCATGAATCTCGTCCTCGCCCTGCAGATCATCACCGCGCTGGTGATGATCGGTCTGGTCCTGATCCAGCACGGCAAGGGCGCGGACATGGGGGCATCGTTCGGCAGTGGCGCCTCGGGCAGCCTCTTCGGCGCGACCGGCAGCGCCAACTTCCTCTCGCGATCGACGGCCGTCTGCGCTGCGGTCTTCTTCGCATGCACGCTCGCGCTCGCCTACACCGCCAACGACCGGCCCCGCCAGTCGTCCGGCAGCATCCTGGATCGGCCTGCCGCCGGTGCATCGGCGCCCTTGCCGGCCGCGTCGGGCGCAGGCCAGATCCCTGCCGGCGGCCCGGTCGTGCCGGGCGGAACGAGCGCCAGGGCGCCGGCCCCATCGGCGTCCGCCTCGCCTGTACCAGCCACGCCCGCGCCGCCCGCCGCATCGGGAGCGGGAGCCATCCCGCAGAAGTAGAAGCCCGGCGCCGCCGCGAGCGGCGCGACGCAGCGCAAAAAGGGGCCCTTCGAGCCCTGCCCGTGCAGGGTCGTGCAGGTAGAATGCGTGGTTGCGCGGCGAGCCCATCCTCATGCCAGCCGAGCACGTGACAGGCGCCGCCGACGTGGTGAAATTGGTAGACACGCTATCTTGAGGGGGTAGTGGCGAAAGCTGTGCGAGTTCGAGTCTCGCCGTCGGCACCAGACCATGACTCTCGACCCCTACCTGCCGGTCATTCTCTTCATCCTCGTCGGGGTTGCAGTTGGCGTGCTGCCTCAGTTGCTCGGTTTCCTCCTCGGGCCGCGGCGGCCCGATGAAGCGAAGAACTCCCCCTATGAATGCGGCTTCGAGGCTTTCGAAGACGCGCGCATGAAGTTCGACGTCCGCTACTACCTGGTGGCGATCCTCTTCATCCTGTTCGACCTCGAGATCGCCTTCCTCTTCCCGTGGGCGGTGGCCCTGAACGAGATCGGTCCGACGGGCTTCTGGGCCATGATGCTCTTCCTCGGGATCCTGGTCGTCGGCTTTATCTACGAATGGAAGAAGGGCGCCCTGGATTGGGAATGAAGATGACCCCCACGCTGACTTTCGTTCGCTGCCCCCCGAGGGGGCGCAGGCTTCCTTGGGGCGGCCCGGCGGCAGCCTGACATGAGTCTCGAAGGCGTACTCAAGGAAGGCTTCGTCTCGACGAGCCTCGATTCGGTGATCAACTGGTCGAAGACCGGCTCGCTGTGGCCGATGACCTTCGGCCTGGCGTGCTGCGCCGTCGAGATGATGCACGCGGGTGCCGCCCGCTACGACATCGACCGCTTCGGCATGCTGTTCCGCCCGAGCCCGCGCCAGAGCGACCTCATGATCGTCGCCGGCACGCTCTGCAACAAGATGGCGCCGGCACTGCGCAAGGTCTACGACCAGATGGCCGAGCCGCGCTGGGTGATCTCGATGGGCTCGTGCGCCAATGGCGGCGGCTACTATCACTACAGCTACTCGGTCGTGCGCGGCTGCGACCGCATCGTCCCGGTCGACGTCTACGTGCCGGGCTGCCCGCCCACCGCCGAGGCGCTCCTCTATGGCGTCCTGCAGCTGCAGGCCAAGATCCGGCGCGAGACGACCATTGCCCGCTAGCGCCATGAATTCCCTCGACGTCCTGCAGGAGGCGCTGACGGCGCAGTTCGGCGCGCGGCTCAAGAAGCTCGAGCGCGCCTACGGAGAGCTCAGCATCACCGTGGCAAGCGCCGATTACCTCGACGTCGCCTGCACCCTGCGCGACCACGACGACCTGAAGTTCGAGCAGCTGATGGACCTGTGCGGCGTCGACTTCTCGAGCTACCGGGACGAGCCGTGGGAAGGCCCGCGCTTCTGCGTCGTCACGCACCTGCTCTCGCTGAGCAAGAACTGGCGCGTTCGCCTGAAGGTGTTCTGCCCGGACGACGACGTGCCGCAGATTGCCTCGGTGACCGAGGTCTGGAGCGCGGCCAACTGGTTCGAGCGCGAGGCCTTCGACCTGTTCGGCATCATTTTCGACGGCCACCTGGACCTGCGCCGCCTCCTCACCGACTACGGCTTCATAGGCCACCCGTTCCGCAAGGACTTCCCGGTCTCGGGCAACGTCGAGATGCGCTACGACCCGGAGCAGAAGCGCGTCATCTACCAGCCGATCACGATCGAGCCGCGCGAGATCGTCCCGCGCGTGATCCGCGAAGACAACTACGGCGGCCTCCACTGAATATGGCGCCCCCACGCTCACTTCGTTCGCTGCCCCCCGAGGGGGCGCAGGCCCGCCTAGGGGCGGCCCGGCGGCGCGCCTGAGATGGCCGACATCAAGAACTACACCCTGAACTTCGGACCGCAGCACCCCGCGGCCCACGGGGTTCTGCGCCTAGTCCTCGAGCTGGACGGCGAGGTCATCCAGCGTGCCGACCCGCATGTCGGCCTGCTGCACCGCGCGACGGAGAAGCTCGCCGAGACGCGCACCTACATCCAGTCGCTGCCCTACATGGACCGGCTCGACTACGTCTCGATGATGTGCAACGAGCACGGCTACTGCCTGGCGATCGAGAAGCTGCTCGGCGTCGACGTGCCG
>NZ_JANODC010000267.1:0-7224 GCF_031412495.1 Rhizobacter sp.
GCTGGCGCTGGCCGGGGCGGCCTGGCTCGTGCCGGCCGCCGCGGCTGTGCTGGCCGCGCCGCCGCTGGCCGCTGCCGACTCGGCCGCCGCCTTGGCCGCCTTGGCTTCGGCGATCAGCTCGCGTTGCTTCGGGCTGATGCAGTCGTCGACGATGCGCTGCGCCGACTTGACGTTGAGCAGCATCGACTTGCTCGAGATCTGCACCATCAGCGTTTCGCCGCGCACATCCTCCAGGCGGATGGCCCCGGTGGACGACAGCACCGGCTTCATCAGCCAGGCGCCCTTGGCGGCTTTCACGTCGACGTAGGACGGGTGCTTCAGGCTCTGCGCGATGTTGACCGTCTGCTGGAACTCGCAGTCATAGACGCCGTAATAGACCATCTCGGCGGCCTTCGCCTGGTCGGGCGAGGCGTCCGGGACCGTCTGCGCGACGGGCGCAGGCGTGGCCTTCTTCGCGACGCGGGCGGCCGGCTTCGCGGCGGGGACGGCCTTGGCGGCCGGCTTGGCGGCAGGGTCGGCGGCCGAGACCGACGGCGACGCGAGGCAGCAGGCGAGCAGGGCGGCGATGCCGAGCGGCACCGGCGATGAACGTGTGGGCATGGCGGGACCTTTCAGAGCAGGAACGAGCGGCCCGATTGTGGTTCAGCGGCTCGGCGGCGACGCCTGCTTTACGGGGCGTTACGGCCGCCGCGGGCAATGCGTCACGGCGGGCGAGGAGTAAGCCTCTTCACGACCTTCGGACGAGCGGACCGCGATGGCTAGATCAGGTGCTTGACCCCGTCCTGCTCCTCCTGAAGCTCCTTCAGAGTCAATGCGATCCGCTCGCGGCTGAAGTCGTCGATCTCCAGGCCGTCGACGAGCTTGTACTCGCCGCCCGAGGTGATCACCGGAAAACCGAACATCGTGTCCTGCGGAATGCCGTACTGGCCGTCCGACGGAATACCCATCGTCACCCACTTGCCGTTCGAGCCGAGGACCCAGTCGCGCACGTGATCGATGGCCGCGTTCGCCGCCGACGCCGCCGACGACAGGCCGCGCGCCTCGATGATCGCAGCGCCGCGCTTGCCGACGGTGGGCAGGAAGGTGTCGCGGTTCCAGGCATCGTCGTCGATCATGGCCTTCACCGGCTGGCCGTCGATCGTGGCGAACCGGTAGTCGGCATACATGGTCGGCGAGTGGTTGCCCCATACCGCGAGCTTCTCGATCGAGGCGACCGGCTTGCCCGTCTTGGCAGCAATCTGGCTGGCGGCGCGGTTGTGGTCGAGGCGCAGCATGGCCGTGAAGTTGCGGCGCGGCAGCTCGGGCGCGCTCTTCATGGCGATCCAGGCGTTGGTGTTCGCCGGGTTGCCGACCACCAGCACCTTCACCTTGCGCGAGGCGACGGCGTTGAGCGCCTTGCCCTGGGCGGTGAAGATCTGGGCGTTGGCCGAAAGGAGGTCCTTGCGCTCCATGCCGGGGCCGCGCGGGCGGGCGCCGACGAGCAGGGCGTAGTCGGTGTCCTGGAAGGCGGTCAGAGGGTCGCTGTGCGCCTCCATGGCGGCGAGCAGGGGGAAGGCGCAGTCCTGCAGTTCCATCATCACGCCTTTGAGGGCTTTCTGCGCCTTCTCGTCCGGGATCTCGAGGAGCTGCAGGATGACCGGCTGGTCCTTGCCGAGCATCTCGCCGGAGGCGACGCGAAACAGCAGGGCATAGCCGATTTGGCCGGCGGCGCCGGTGACCGCGACACGGGCGGGGGGCTTCATGGGTGGCTCTCCATCACAGGGGTTGTGCTCGCAGTGCGCGGTACAGTCTGCTGCGTTGCAATAAAATCATAAGCTCACCGGCACCCCCTCGAAGAATAAAGGTCGACATGGTCACGTCCCTGAAGGAACAGCCTCTGAAGAGGCAGCCGGTCTATCGCAACATCCACATCACCCAGCTGACGTCGTACCGCCTCCCGGCGCCAGGGTGGGTATCCATCATGCATCGCATCAGCGGCGTGCTGCTGTTCCTGCTCATGCCCTTCGCGATCTGGATGTTCGACGCCAGCCTGACGTCGGAGATCTCGTACCAGCAGTTCACCAGCCTCTTCGCCTTCGGCGGCGAGGTCGTCCCGGCCGTCATCGTCAAGCTCGTCGCGCTGGCGCTGATCTGGGCCTACCTGGTGCACTTCATCGCCGGCATCCGCCACGTCTGGATGGACGCGGCCCACGAGCACGGCCTGGCCTTCGGGCGCGGCTCGGCGATGGTCGCCATAGGCCTGAGCTCCGTCCTCACCGTCGCGCTCGGCGCCAAGCTGTTCTTCTGAGGGCGACGAGCATGGCTGCCAGCTTCGGATCCCGCCGCCTCGTCGTCGGCGCGCACTACGGTGTGCGCGACTGGCTCGCCCAGCGCATCACCTCGTTGATCATGGCGGCCTTCACGATCGCCGTGATCGTGCAGGTGCTGATGCCGGGGCCGCTCGACTACTACAGGTGGTCGGGCATGTTCTCGCGGCAGTGGATGAAGGTGCTGACCTTCGTCACCATCCTGGCCATGCTGTACCACGTGTGGGTCGGCATGCGCAACGTCTGGATGGACTACGTGAAGCCGGTGTCTGTCCGCCTGACGCTGGACGTGCTCACCATCGCCTGGCTCGTCGGCTGCGCCGGCTGGGCGGTCCAGGTCCTCTGGAGGCTGTGATGGAAGGCCCGGCCGTCTTCACGTCCTCGGTGCCGACGCGCCGCTTCGATGCGGTCATCGTCGGTGCCGGCGGGTCCGGCATGCAGGCCTCGCTGCAGCTGTCGATGGCCGGCCTCAACGTCGCCGTCCTGTCGAAGGTCTTCCCGACCCGCTCGCACACCGTCGCCGCGCAGGGCGGCATCGGTGCCTCGCTCGGCAACATGAGCGAGGACAACTGGCACTACCACTTCTACGACACCGTCAAGGGCTCCGACTGGCTCGGCGACCAGGACGCGATCGAGTTCATGTGCCGGGAAGCGGCCAACGTCGTCTACGAGCTCGAGCACTTCGGCATGCCGTTCGACCGCAACCCCGACGGCACGATCTACCAGCGCCCGTTCGGCGGCCACACCGCGAACTACGGCGAAAAGCCCGTGCAGCGCGCCTGCGCCGCCGCCGACCGGACCGGCCACGCGATGCTGCACACGCTTTACCAGCAGAACGTCAAGGCCCGCACCAACTTCTTCGTCGAGTGGATGGCGCTCGACCTCATCCGCGACGCGGAGGGCGCCGTCGTCGGCGTCACCGCCCTCGAGATGGAGACCGGGACGCTGCACATCCTGCAGGCCAAGACGGTGATGCTGGCGACCGGCGGCGCCGGGCGCATCTTCGCCGCCTCGACGAACGCCTTCATCAACACCGGCGACGGCCTCGGCATGGCGGCCCGCGCCGGCCTGCCGCTCGAGGACATGGAGTTCTGGCAGTTCCACCCGACCGGGGTCGCCGGGGCCGGCGTGCTGCTGACCGAAGGCTGCCGGGGCGAGGGCGCCATCCTGCGCAACAGCGACGGCGAGCGCTTCATGGAACGCTACGCACCCACCCTGAAGGACCTCGCCCCGCGCGATTTCGTCTCGCGCTGCATGGACCAGGAGATCAAGGAAGGGCGGGGCTGCGGCCCGGAGAAGGACTACATCGTCCTCGACATGACGCACCTCGGCGCCGACACGATCAGAAAGCGCCTGCCCAGCGTGCTCGAGATCGGCCACAACTTCGCCAACGTCGACATCACGCGCGAGCCGATTCCGGTGGTGCCGACGATCCACTACCAGATGGGCGGAATTCCGACCAACGTCCACGGCCAGGTGGTCGCGCCGAAGGACGGCGACCCCAACGCCGTCGTGCCGGGCCTCTATGCCGTCGGCGAGTGCTCGTGCGTGAGCGTGCACGGGGCGAACCGCCTCGGCACCAACTCGCTCCTCGACCTGCTCGTGTTCGGCCGCGCCGCCGGGCACCACATCGTCGCCAGCCGGCTCGACCAGCAGTCGCACCGCTCGCTGCCGGCGCAGGCCGCGGATGCCACGGTGGCGCGGCTGGCCCGCCTCGACGCGAGCACCGGCGGCGAGTATTCGCAGGACATCGCCGGCGACCTGCGCAAGGTCATGCAGCAGCACGCGGGGGTCTTCCGCACGCAGGCGTCGATGGACGAAGGCGTCCGCAAGGTCGCGGCCATCGCCGAGCGCGCCGCGTCCATGCACCTCGGCGACAAGTCGAGAATCTTCAACACCGCGCGGGTCGAGGCGCTCGAGGTCGACAACCTCGTCGAGTCCGCGCGGGCGACGATGGTCTCGGCGGCGGCGCGGCGCGAGTGCCGCGGCGCGCACATGGTGTCCGACTACGAGCGTCCGGTCGACGACCCCGTGCACCCGAACGGCCGCGACGATGCCGGATGGATGAAGCACACGCTCTGGTTCAGCGAGGGCAACCGCCTCGCCTACAAGCCCGTCAACCTGCAGCCGACGACGGTGGATTCGATCCCGCCCAAGGTGCGGACTTTCTAGCGAGATCATGAAGAAGGAACCTTTGAGCCGCGCTGCCGATGCCGCCGACGACCGGTCGCCGGCCGCGGCCGTCGCCGTCCACCCCGACCCGCAGGACGGCCGCCTCGCCACGACCGGAGGCCGCAAGCGCACCTTCAGGATCTACCGCTACGACCCGGAGAGCGGCGCCGCACCGACGATGCAGACCATCGAGGTCGAGCTCGACGGCCGCGAGCGCATGCTCCTCGATGCGCTCATGAAGCTGAAGGCGATCGATCCGACCCTGAGCTTTCGCCGCTCCTGCCGGGAAGGCGTCTGCGGCTCCGACGGCATGAACATCAACGGCAAGAACGGCCTGGCGTGCCTCACCAACATGCGCACGCTGAAGGACCCGATCGTCCTGAAGCCCTTGCCCGGCCTGCCCGTGATCCGCGACCTGATCGTCGACATGACGCAGTTCTTCAAGCAGTACCATTCGATCAAGCCGTACCTCATCAACGAGAGCCGGCCGCCCGAGCGGGAGCGACTGCAGACGCCGGAGGAGCGCGACGAGCTGAACGGCCTGTACGAATGCATCCTGTGCGCGAGCTGCTCGACGGCGTGCCCGAGCTTCTGGTGGAACCCGGACAAGTTCGTCGGTCCGGCCGGTCTGCTGCAGGCCTACCGCTTCATCGCCGACAGCCGCGACGAAGCCACGAACGAGCGCCTGGACAACCTCGAGGATCCGTACCGGCTCTTCCGCTGCCACACGATCATGAATTGCGTCGACGTCTGCCCGAAGAGCCTGAATCCGACCCGCGCGATCTCCAAGATCCGGGAGCTCATGGTGAGGCGGACGGTCTGATGCAAGCCACGCTGGCGGGTAGCGATCTGAGCCGCCTGCGCTGGCGCTGCCGGCGCGGCCTGCTCGAGAACGACCTGCTCATCGAGCGCCTCTTCGCCCGCGCCGCCCCGATCACGCCCGCCGAGGCCGCCGGCCTCTCCGCGCTCATGGATCTCGCCGACAACGACCTGCTCGACCTCTTCCTCGGCCGCCGCGAGCCGGAGGCGGCGCTCGACCGGCCCGAGGTGCACCAGGTCCTGGCGGCGGTGCGCGCGCCGCGCTGAAGCGCGCGCGACACGGGTCCGCTGCCGAATCCAGCCTTCAGCCTTTCATTCGAGGACCCTCCATGACACCGTCCGACGCCAAAGCCACCCTCTCGTTCTCCGACGGCAGCCCGAGCATGGACCTGCCGATCTACCGCGGCACGGTCGGCCCCGAGGTGATCGACATCCGCAAGCTCTACGGGCAGACGGGCAAGTTCACCTACGACCCGGGCTTCCTGTCGACGGCAGCGTGCAACTCGACCATCACCTACATCGACGGCGACAAGGGCGAGTTGCTCTACCGCGGCTACCCGATCGAGCAGCTGGCGACGCAGTGCGACTACCTCGAGACCTGCTACCTGCTGCTGAAGGGCGAGCTGCCGACCGCGGCCGAGAAGGATGCCTTCAGCGACCTCGTCACCCATCACACGATGGTCAACGAGCAGATGCAGTTCTTCCTGCGCGGCTTCCGGCGCGACGCGCACCCGATGGCGATCCTGACGGGGCTGGTCGGCGGGATGTCGGCCTTCTATCACGACTCCACGGACATCAACAACCCGGTGCACCGGGAGATCTCGGCGATCCGCCTGATCGCCAAGATGCCGACGCTGGTCGCGATGGCCTACAAGTACACGATCGGCCAACCTTACATCTATCCGAAAAACGATCTCTCCTACGCCGGCAACTTCATGCGGATGATGTTCGCGACGCCGTGCGAGGAGTACGTGCCGAACGAAGTGCTCGTCCGAGCGATGGACCGGATCTTCATCCTGCACGCCGACCACGAGCAGAACGCCTCGACCTCGACCGTGCGCCTGTGCGGCTCGTCGGGGACGAACCCGTTCGCGGCCATCGCTGCCGGCGTCGCCTGCCTCTGGGGGCCGGCGCATGGCGGCGCGAACGAGGCCGCCCTCAACATGCTCGAGGACATGCAGCGGGCGGGCGGGGTCGAAAAGATCGGCGACTTCGTCAAGCAGGTCAAGGACAAGAACTCCGGCATCAAGCTGATGGGCTTCGGCCACCGGGTCTACAAGAACTACGACCCGCGCGCCAAGCTCATGCGCGAGACCTGCCACGAGGTGCTCGACGCGCTCGGCCTGCATAACGACCCGATCTTCAAGCTCGCCATGTCGCTCGAGAAGATCGCGCTCGAGGATGAGTACTTCGTCGCCCGCAAGCTCTATCCGAACGTCGACTTCTACTCGGGCATCGTGCAGCGGGCGATCGGCATTCCGGTGAGCCTGTTCACGGCCATCTTCGCGCTCGCCCGCACGGTGGGCTGGATCGCCCAGCTGAACGAGATGATCGGCGACCCGGAGTACAAGATCGGCCGGCCGCGCCAGCTCTTCACCGGTGCGACGGCGCGCGAGGTCCCCTCGATCGAGCGGCGCTGAGCACGCCAGGACGCACTTCGATGGGCCGCACCCTCTACGACAAGATCTGGGACGAGCACGTCGTCCGCACCGAGGACGACGGCACGGCCCTGCTGTACATCGACCGTCACCTCGTCCACGAGGTGACCAGCCCGCAGGCCTTCGAGGGCATCGAGCAGGCCGGGCGCAAGGTCTGGCGCCTCTCCGCCAACCTGGCCGTCAGCGATCACAACGTGCCCACGACCGACCGCTCGCAGGGCATCGCGGACCCGATCTCGAAGCTGCAGGTCGACACCCTCGACGCCAAC
>NZ_JANODC010000268.1:0-2534 GCF_031412495.1 Rhizobacter sp.
TGACCCAGTTGTCAACCGTCTGCGCGAACGCGCCAGACATCGAAGTTGCGAGCGCAGCGGTTGCAAAGAGCGATGCCACCTTGTTCAATTTCTTCATGGTTTGTTTCCTCTCGAGAGAAGGCGCAGTTACTACCTGCAAAAATCGTCCGAAATCTAATCGGAAGTAATGAAAAACCCCGAGGCCACGGGCGTTGTCCAGTGTCGGCGGATTGTGCCATAGGGCCTGCGCACAGCCTGATTTTGGCTTCGCGTCACGACGCTCAGCCCACCGTTGTTGCTTCGTCGCGACATCCGCTCGCAACTAGAATTGCTTGTTGGAGTGGCGAAACCTCGCCTCCTGTTCTTCATCGCGCCGCATGACCCAGTTCGCCAAGGAAACGCTTCCGACCAGTCTCGAAGAGGAAATGCGGCGCTCGTATCTCGATTACGCGATGAGCGTGATCGTGGGACGCGCGCTGCCCGACGCGCGCGACGGCCTGAAGCCGGTGCACCGGCGCGTGCTGTACGCGATGCACGAACTGAGCAACGACTGGAACCGGCCCTACAAGAAATCGGCCCGGATCGTCGGCGACGTGATCGGCAAGTACCACCCTCACGGCGACCAGTCGGTCTACGACACCATCGTTCGCATGGCGCAGGATTTTTCGCTGCGTCACATGCTGGTCGACGGCCAGGGCAACTTCGGCTCGGTCGACGGCGACAACGCCGCGGCGATGCGCTACACCGAAATCCGCCTCGCCAAGATCGCGCACGAGATGCTCGCCGATCTCGACAAGGAGACGGTCGACTTCGGCCCCAACTACGACGGCTCGGAAAAGGAGCCGCTGGTCATGCCGTCGCGGCTGCCGAACCTGCTGGTCAACGGCTCGGGCGGCATCGCGGTCGGCATGGCAACCAATATCCCGCCGCACAACCTGAACGAGGTGATCGACGCCTGCCATCACCTGTTGCGCGACCCGTCCGCAACCATCGACGAGTTGATGGAGATCATCCCGGCGCCCGACTTTCCGACCGCCGGCATCATCCACGGGCTGGCCGGCGTGCGCGAGGGCTACCGCACCGGGCGTGGCCGGGTGATCATGCGGGCGAAGTGCCATTTCGAGGATATCGACCGCGGCCAGCGCCAGGCGATCGTCATCGACGAGCTGCCCTACCAGGTCAACAAGAAGACGCTGCAGGAGCGCATGGCCGAGCTGGTGCACGAGAAGAAGCTCGAAGGCATCAGCCACATCCAGGACGAGTCCGACAAGTCGGGCATGCGGCTGGTCATCGAACTCAAGCGCGGCGAAGTGCCCGAGGTGGTGTTGAACAACCTGTACAAGCAGACCCAGCTTCAGGACACCTTCGGCATCAACATGGTCGCGCTGATCGACGGCCAGCCGAAGTTGTGCAACCTGAAGGATTTGATCGCGGTCTTTCTCGAGCACCGGCGCGAAATCGTGACCCGGCGCACCGTGTTCGAGCTGCGCAAGGCACGCGAGCGCGGGCATGTGCTCGAAGGTCTGGCGGTGGCGCTGGCCAATATCGACGAGTTCATCGCCACCATCAAGGCGTCGCCGACCCCGCCCGTCGCCAAAGCCGCATTGATGAGCAAGAGCTGGGACTCGGCGATGGTGCGCGAGATGCACGCCCGTGTTGCCGGCAACAGCGCCAGCGGTCTGGACGCCTACCGCCCTGAAGGGTTGCGCCGCGAGTTCGGCATCCAGCCCGACGGCCTCTACCGGTTGTCCGAAGAGCAGGCCGGCGAGATCCTGCAGATGCGCCTGCAGCGCCTGACCGGCCTCGAGCAGGACAAGATCCTCGGCGAGTACAAGGAGGTGATGGCGCAGATCGCCGACCTGCTCGACATCCTCGCCACGCCGGCGCGCGTCACAACCATCATCTCGGACGAGCTCGCCGCCATCAAGGCCGAGTTCGGCCAGACCAAGCTCGGCGCGCGGCGCAGCCAGATCGAAGCGAACGCGACCGACCTCGGCACCGAAGACCTGATCACCCCGGCCGACATGGTCGTGACGCTCTCGCACACCGGCTATATCAAGAGCCAGCTGCTTTCCGAATACCGCGCGCAAAAGCGCGGCGGACGCGGCAAGCAGGCGACGCAGACCAAGGACGACGACTGGATCGACGAGCTCTTCATCGCCAACACCCACGACTACATCCTGTGCTTCACCAACAAGGGCCGGGTCTACTGGCTCAAGGTATGGGAAGTGCCGCAAGGCTCGCGCGGCTCGCGCGGTCGGCCGATCGTCAACATGTTCCCGCTGCAGGCTGGCGAGAAGGTCAACGTGGTACTGCCGCTCACCAACGGCGCGCGCAGCTTTCCGGCCGATCACTTCGTTTTCATGGCCACCGCGCAGGGCACGGTCAAGAAGACCGCGCTCGACGAGTTTTCCAACCCGCGCAAGGGCGGCATCATCGCGGTCGACCTGGACGAAGACGACTTCCTGATCGGCGCGGCCATCACCGACGGCCGCCACGACGTGATGCTGTTTTCCGACGGCGGCAAGGCGGTGCGCTTCGACGAGAACGACGTC
>NZ_JANODC010000269.1:0-1716 GCF_031412495.1 Rhizobacter sp.
GGTCGTTGATGGGGCCGCACGGCACCTTGGCGGCGTCGAGCGCGGCCAGCCAGTCGGCACGGGTTCTCCGCTTGAGGTGCTCGGCGAGGAGGGGAACGAGCACGCCCCGGTTGCGCACCCGGCCGGCGTTGCGCGCGAAGCGCGGGTCCTCGGGGAGCTCGGCGCAACCGGCCACCCGGCAGAAGCGAGCGAACTGGGCATCGTTGCCCACGGCGAGGATGAGGTGCCCGTCGGCGACCGCGAACACCTGGTAGGGGACGATGTTCTGGTGCGCGTTGCCGGCGCGCTCGGGTGCCACCCCGGTCGCCAGATAGCCGGCCCCCAGATTGGCCAGCATCGCCACCTGGGTGTCGAGCAGGGCCATGTCGATCGCCTGGCCCTGCCCGGTCAGGTCGCGGTGGCGCAGCGCGGCGAGGATCGACGTCGCCGCGTACATGCCGGTGAAGAGGTCGGCGACGGCGACGCCGACCTTCTGCGGCCCGCCGCCGGGGGCGTCGTCGGCGATCTCGGCGCGCGACGGCCCGGTCACGCTCATCAGCCCGCCGCGGCCCTGGATCGCGTAGTCGTAGCCTGCCTGCTCGCGATACGGGCCGGTCTGGCCGTAGCCCGTGATCGAACAGTAGACGAGACGCGGGTTGAGGGCCAGCAGCGAGGCGGCGTCGAGGCCATGCCGGGCCATGTCGCCGACCTTGAAGTTCTCGATCAGCACGTCGGCGCGGCGTGCCATGGTGCGCACCAGGTCGGCGCCGTGCGGATTCGCGAGGTCGACGGTGATCGAACGCTTGTTGCGATTGGCGCCCAGGTAGTAGGCCGCCTCCGCCGTCTCGCGGCCTTCGCTGTCCTTCAGGAAGGGCGGCCCCCAGCCGCGGGTGTCGTCGCCGCCGGGCTGCTCGCCGCCGGGCGGCCGCTCGATCTTGACGACGTCGGCGCCGAGGTCGGCGAGCGTCTGCGTGCACCACGGGCCGGCGAGCACCCGGGTGAGGTCGAGCACTTTCAGGCCGGCCAGCGCTTGCGGCGTCGCGGGCGTCTGGGGGGTCGGGTCGGCGGACTCGGCGGCCGCGAAGGTCCGGATGGGCTCGTTCACGCGGTCGATTGTCGGCGAGGGCCCGCGCCGCAGCGTCCATCGCAGGCGAGCGACCTCGCGACGGCCTCGATAATGGGCCGATGACGATCCTGGCTCGCCGACCCCGAGACCGTCGGGCCAGGGTGATCGTGTGGATGGTGGCCGTCGCGCTCGCCGGCTGCTTTCCGGCCTTCGACTGGCGCGAGTCGCGCCCGGAGGGGAGCGGGGCCGCCCTGCTGTTCCCCTGCCGCCCGGACCGGCACGAGCGCAGCGTCCAGGTCGCGGCGACGGCCTTGCGCATGCAGCTGCATTCGTGCAAGGCGGCAGACTTCACCTTCTCCCTGTCGGTGGCCGACGCCGCCGGTCCGCTCGAGGTCGCGCCGCTGCTGGTGGCCTTACGGCAGCAGGCGATCGGCAATGTCGAGGGCAGGGCCGCCGTGCTGCAGCCACCGAACATTTCCGGCGCGACGCCCAATCCGGAAAGCCGGTTCCTCCGGATCGAAGGCCGCTACCCGGACGGGCGCCCTGTCGTCGTCCACGCCGCCTTCTTCGTTAAGGGACTCAGGATCTACCAGGCGACGGTGATCGGCCCGGGCGAATGGCCGCGCGGCGAATCGCTCGAGACCTTCTTCGATGCCATCCGCCTCGCCTAG
>NZ_JANODC010000270.1:0-3406 GCF_031412495.1 Rhizobacter sp.
GCTGCCCGCTCGACGCCGTCGCGGCGGGCCTGGCCGGTTTCGCGGCGGTGCGCGGCCGTTCGCAGGCGCGCCGCTTCGAGCGCGACGGCGCGCTGCGCACGCTCGTCGACGACAGCTACAACGCCAACCCGGATTCCGTGCGCGCCGCCATCGACGTCCTGGCCGCGCTGCCGCCGTCGCGCTGGCTCGTCCTCGGCGACATGGGCGAGGTCGGCAACCAGGGCCCGGCGTTCCACCGCGAGGTCGGTGCCTACGCCGCCGAGCGCGGGATCGAGGCGCTGTGGGCGGCGGGTCCGGAAAGCGCGAGCACGGTGACGGGCTTCGCCGGCGGGCGCCGCTTCGCCGACGCCGAGGGCCTGATCGCCGCCCTCGGCGAGGCGCCTGACTTCGCCTCCGTCCTGGTCAAGGGCTCGCGCTTCATGGCCATGGAGCGCGTCGTCGCCGCGCTCACCGGCGAGACCGCGGGAGGCGCGCATGCTGCTTAGCTTGGCCGACTGGCTGCAGACGCTGTCGCCGGAGTTCGGCTTCTTCCGCGTCTTCCAGTACCTGACCTTCCGCGCCATCATGGCCGCGATGACCTCGCTGCTGATCGGCCTGGTCTTCGGCCCGTGGGTGATCCGCCGCCTGAGCGCGCTGAAGATCGGCCAGCCGATCCGCGCCTACGGCGTCGAGGCGCACCAGGCGAAGACCGGCACGCCGACGATGGGCGGCGTGCTCATCCTGCTCGGCATCGGCGTGTCGACGCTGCTCTGGTTCGACTGGAGCAACCGCTTCGTCTGGATCGTGATGGTCGTGACGATCGGCTTCGGCGCGATCGGCTGGGCCGACGACTGGCGCAAGGTCGTGCACAAGAACCCGGAAGGCATGCGCTCGCGCGAGAAGTACTTCTGGCAGTCGCTGATCGGCATCGTCGCCGCGCTCTACCTCGCGTTCTCGGTCAGCGAGACCTCGAACCTGCGCGTCCTCGAGCTCTTCCTGCGCTGGGTGCAGAGCGGCTTCTCGAACGACCTGCCGCCGAAGGCCGACCTGATCGTGCCCTTCTTCAAGTCGGTGAGCTACCCGCTCGGCGTGTTCGGCTTCATCGTCCTCACCTACCTGGTGATCGTCGGCAGCAGCAACGCCGTCAACCTCACCGACGGCCTGGACGGCCTGGCCATCATGCCGGTGGTGATGGTCGGCTCGGCGCTCGGCGTGTTCGCGTACGTGACCGGCAGCTCGGTCTACAGCCGCTACCTGCTCTTCCCGTACATCCCCGGCGCCGGCGAGCTGCTCATCTTCTGCGCGGCGATGGCGGGCGCGGGGCTCGCCTTCCTCTGGTTCAACGCCTACCCGGCGCAGGTCTTCATGGGCGACGTCGGCGCGCTCGCCCTCGGCGGCGCGCTCGGCACCATCGCCGTCATCACCCGGCAGGAGATCGTCCTCGCGATCATGGGCGGGATCTTCGTCGCCGAGGCGCTGTCGGTGATGGCCCAGGTGGTCTGGTTCAAGTACACGAAGCGACGCTACGGCGCCGGGCGGCGCTTCCTCAAGATGGCGCCGCTGCACCACCACTTCGAGAAGTCCGGCTGGCAGGAGACGCAGGTCGTCGTCCGCTTCTGGATCATCACCATGCTGCTGTGCCTGGTCGGCCTGGCCAGCCTGAAGCTGCGATGACGACGCTGGTCCTCGGCCTCGGCATCTCGGGCCTCGCCATGGCGCGCTGGGTCGCGCGCTCGGGCGAGACCGTCCGCGTCTGGGACTCGCGCGCCGAGCCGCCGCAGGCTCCGGGTCTCGCCGAGCACGTGCCCGCGGCCGAGCGGCTGCACGGTGCGCTCGACGCCGGCGCGCTCGACGGCATCACCCGCGTGCTGCAGAGCCCGGGCCTGGCACCCGGCGATGCGCGCGTCGCGCCGCTGCTCGCCGCCGCCCATGCCGCGAGCATCCCGGTGCGAGGCGAGCTCGACCTCTTCCACGAGGCGCTCGACGAGCTGCGCACGGGCCTCGACTACGCGCCGAAGATCGTCGCCGTCACCGGCACCAACGGCAAGACGACGACGACGGCGATGACGGCGCTGCTCGTCGAGCGCAGCGGGCGCCGCGTCGCCGCCGCCGGCAACATCGGGCCGACCCTCCTGCAGACGCTGGCCGACGCCCTAGACGCCGGCCCGTATGACAGTGCGTGCGAGCGCCTGCCCGAGGTCTGGGTCCTGGAGCTGTCGAGCTTCCAGCTCGCCGGCAGCGCCGAAGGCGCCCTCGACGCCGACGCCGTCGCCCTGCTCAACCTGACCGAGGACCACCTCGACTGGCACGGCTCGTTCGCGGCGTATGCCGCCGCCAAGGCGCGCATCTTCGGCCGCCGCGCGGTGATCGTCGTCGACCGCGACGACGCGGTCGTGCGCCAGCTCGTCCCGCCACCGGTGCAGCTGCCGGTGAAGAAGGGCCGGGCACCGAAGACGATCGCGCGCACGACGGTGTTCTTCGGCGCCGGCGCGCCCGAGCGCCGCGGCGACTTCGGGCTCGTCGTCGAGAACGACATGGCCTGGCTGGTGCGCGCGCGCGACGACGACGAGCCGGGCGCCGCGATCGGCCTGCAGCACCTCATGCCCGCCGACGCGCTGCGCGTCCGCGGCCGCCACAACGCGCTCAACGCGCTCGCCGCCCTGGCCCTGGCGACGGCGATCGGCTGCCCGCTCGCGCCCATGCTGCACGCGCTGCGCGAGTACCGCGGCGAGGCGCACCGGGTCGAGCACGTCGGCCGCGTCGAAGGCATCGACGCCTTCGACGACAGCAAGGGCACCAACGTCGGCGCGACCGTCGCCGCCCTGGTCGGGCTCGGCGCGGAGCGCGCGCCGGGCCGCCTCGTGGTGATCCTCGGCGGCGACGGCAAGGGCCAAGACTTCGCGCCGCTGGCCGAGCCGCTGCGCCGGCACGCCCGCGCCGCGATCACCATCGGCCGCGACGCCGCGGCGATCGAGAAGATCGTCAGGCGTGCCGGTCTGCCGGTCGAGCGCTGCGACACGCTTGAGGCCGCGGTCGCTGCCGCCTTCGCGCGCGCCGAGCCGGGCGACGCCGTCCTGCTGAGCCCGGCTTGCGCCAGCCTCGACATGTTCCGCAACTACGGGCACCGCGCCGAGGTCTTCGTCGCCGCGGTGCAGGCGCTGGCCGAGGCGTCGCTGCAGGGACACGCGGCATGAGCGCCGTTCTGACGGACATCCTCCAGTCGTGGCGCGAACGGCTCGCGCCGACGCCATCGGCGGCGCCGGCGAAGCCGGCGGGGCGCGGGCGTCGCGCCGTCGCCGAGCCGATCCCGGTGCGCGAGTGGATCAGCGTCGATGCCGGCCAGCCGGCGCGGCTGCTCGGCTTCGACCGGGCCCTCGTCTTCGTCGTCGTCGCCCTGCTCTCGCTCGGCCTGGTGATGGTCTACAGC
>NZ_JANODC010000271.1:0-3318 GCF_031412495.1 Rhizobacter sp.
AAGAAGGTGAAGCGGCGCTCGCGGGTGTTGATCCGGCCGTCGAGGGAGACGGCCGTGTTGCTCACCACCCTCATCGGTCGCGGCCGCGCGTGATGCGCACTCCCGCCCATTCGAGGCCCTGCACCGGCGGCCGCTTGCTGACGCTGACGGTGACGTGATCGACGAGCGGGTTGGCGAGCGCGACCTCGGCCAGCGTCTCGGCGACGCGCTCGATCAGCAGGTACTCGCGGCCCTGCACGGCCGCGATCATGTCGCCGGCGAGGCGGTAGTCGACCGTGCGCTCCAGGTCGTCGGCGAGGGCGGCGTCGCGCAGCGATCCGCAGTAGAGCTGCACCGAGACGCGCAGCGACTGCGGCGTCGCCCGCTCCGGGTCGGTGCAGCCGACCCGGCACGGCACCTCGAGGCCCTCGAGGAAGAGCATGTCCATGGCGTCGTCGCCGCGCGCCTTCATGCCCGCTCCTCCACCCAGGGCACGACCGAGGCGAGCGCCTCGGCGAGCCGCGAGGCGTCGGTGCCGCCGGCCATCGCCATGTCGGCCTTGCCGCCGCCCTTGCCGCCGACCTGGCCGGCGACGAAGTTGACCAGGTCGCCGGCCTTGACCCGGCCGGTGCTGTCGGACGTCACGCCGGCAGCGAGCTGGACCCGCGCGCCGTCGACCGCGGCGAGGACGATCACCGCCGTCTTCAGCTTGTCCTTCAGCTTGTCGAGCGTGTCGCGCAGCGTCTTCGCGTCGGCGCCGTCGAGCCGGGCCGCCAGGACCTTGAGGCCCTTGACGTCGACGGCCTGGCCGGCGAGGTCGCCGCCCTGCGCCGAGGCCAGCCGGCCCTTCAGCGCGCCGAGCTCCTTCTCGAGCGAGCGCAGCTGGTCGAGCACCTGGCCGAGCCGTGCCGGCACCTCGGCCGGCGCGGCGCGCAGCGTCGCCGCGAGCCGCTGCACCGTGGCTTCGAGCGACTGCAGGTAGGCGAGCGCGTTGTCGCCGGTGACCGCCTCGACGCGGCGCACGCCGGCCGCGACGCCGCTCTCGGCGACGATCTTGAACAGGCCGATGTCGCCGGTGCGCTGCACGTGCGTGCCGCCGCAGAGCTCGCGGCTGCTGCCGATGTCGAGCACGCGCACCTCGTCGCCGTACTTCTCGCCGAACAGCATCATCGCGCCCAGCTTCTGCGCGTCGGCGATCGGCATCGTGCGTGCGTTCGTCGCGTGGTTCTCGAGGATCTCGGCGTTGACGATCTGCTCGACCCGGCGGATCTGCTCGTCGGTCAGGGGCGCGTTGTGCACGAAGTCGAAGCGCGTCCGCTCGGCGTCGACGAGCGAGCCCTTCTGCTGCACGTGCTCGCCGAGGACCTCGCGCAGGGCCTTGTGCATCAGGTGCGTGGCGCTGTGGTTGCGCACCGTGCGGGCGCGGCGCGCCACGTCGACGTTCGCCTGCACCGTGTCGCCGACGCGGATCTCGCCTTCGACGACGCGGCCCTCGTGGCCGAACACCGCCGCCTGCACCTTGACGGTGTCCTCGACGACGAGGCGCGAGCTCGCGTTGCGCAGCTCGCCGGTGTCGCCGACCTGGCCGCCGGACTCGGCATAGAACGGCGTGTGGTCGAGGACCACCACCGCATCGTCGCCGGCCCGCGCCGACGTCGCCGGGCTGCCGTCGACATAGATCGCCACCACCTCGGCACTGTCGTGCGCCAGCTTGTCGTAGCCGTGGAAGGTGGTGTCGCCGCCGGCGTACTCGAGGCCCTGGCCGACCTTGAACTTGCCGGCGGCGCGCGCCTGGGTGCGCTGACGGCCCATCGCCGCCTCGAAGCCGGCGCTGTCGACGGCGACGTCCCGCTCGCGGCAGACGTCGGCGGTGAGATCGAGCGGGAAGCCGTAGGTGTCGTGCAGCTTGAAGGCGAGCTCGCCGGGCAGGACGCGGGCCACGCCGTTCGCCGGCAAAGCGGCGATCGCGGACTCGAGGATCTCCATGCCGTTGGCGATGGTTTGGAAGAAGCGCTCTTCCTCCTGGCGCAGCACCTCGGTGGCGCGCCTGCCTTCGCGGCGCAGCTCCGGGTAGGCGTCGCCCATCGCCGCCGCCAGGTCGCCGACCAGCCGGTGGAAGAAGGGCTTCCTGGCGCCGAGCTTGTAGCCATGCCGGATGGCGCGCCGCGTGATCCGGCGCAGCACGTAGCCGCGGCCCTCGTTGCCGGGAATCACGCCGTCGACGACGGTGAAGGCGCAGGCCCGGATGTGGTCGGCGATGACCTTGAGCGACGGCGAGTCGCCGTTGCAGTCGTGCGCGCCGGCCTCGTCGACGACCTTCTTGGCCGCGGCCAAGAGCGTCACGAAGAGGTCGATCTCGTAGTTCGAGTGCACGTGCTGCAGCACCGCGGTCAGGCGCTCGAGGCCCATGCCGGTGTCGACGCTCGGCTTCGGCAACCTGTGCATCACCCCCGCGTCGTCGCGGTTGAACTGCATGAAGACGTTGTTCCAGATCTCGATGTAGCGGTCGCCGTCCTGCTCCGCCGAGCCCGGCGGGCCGCCCGCGACCCCGGGCCCGTGGTCGTAGAAGATCTCGCTGCACGGGCCGCACGGGCCGGTGTCGCCCATCATCCAGAAGTTGTCCGACGCGAAGCGCGCGCCCTTGTTGTCGCCGATGCGGACGATCCGCTCGGCCGGCAGGCCGATCTCCTTCAGCCAGATGTCGTAGGCCTCGTCGTCCTCGGCGTAGACGGTGGCCCAGAGCTTGTCCTTCGGCAGCTTGTAGACCTCGGTCAGCAGCTCCCAGGCGTACTTCAGCGCGTCGCGCTTGAAGTAGTCGCCGAAGCTGAAGTTGCCCAGCATCTCGAAGAAGGTGTGGTGCCGCGCCGTGTAGCCGACGTTCTCCAGGTCGTTGTGCTTGCCGCCGGCACGGATGCACTTCTGCGACGTCGCCGCGCGCACGTAGGAGCGCCGGTCGAAGCCGAGGAAGACGTCCTTGAACTGGTTCATCCCGGCGTTGGTGAACAGCAAGGTCGGGTCGTCGCCGGGCACGACCGGGCTCGAGGCGACGACGGTGTGGCCCTTCGACTCGAAGAACTTCAGGAACGTGGAACGGATCTCGGATGCTTTCAAGGCACGCTTTCGACGGGAATTCGCTGCGCCCGCGCGGCCGGGAACGGACCGCCATCCACGGGCAGGGCTGACGCCGCGATTGTCCCGTACATCGCGGCGAGCCGGTGCGCGGCACCGGGCGGCCGAAGCTCAGGCGTCGTCGTTGGCCGCGGTGCGCGGGGCGCCGTCGCCGTGGTGCGCGGCACGCAAGCCGCCGCCGCCCAGCGCCGGGGGGGCGGCGGCGAGCGC
>NZ_JANODC010000272.1:0-6677 GCF_031412495.1 Rhizobacter sp.
GCGCCGGCCCAGGCGAGGACCAGGCCGAGCACGTCGCTCAGGTTGTGGCCGGCGTCGGCGAGCAGCGCCAGCGAGTCGGCCTGCCAGCCGCAGAAGGCCTCGACGGCGACGAAGACCAGGTTCGCCGCGATGCCGATCGCGAAAGCACGGTCGTGGTTGACCGGGCCGTGCACGTGGCCGGGACCCGTCGCGTGGCCAGGATCGTGCCGGTGCGGCTGCGCCGGCCCCGGGCGGCTCATCGCCTGCACCCTGCCGCGTTCAACGGGCCAGCTGGCCGCGCATGGCATCGATGACCGCGCCGTAGTCCTTCGCGCCGAAGATCGCGCTGCCGGCGACGAAGGTGTCGCAGCCGGCGTCGGCCGCGGCCCGGATGTTGTCGGCCTTGATGCCGCCGTCGACCTCGAGGCGGACGTCGCGCCCGCTCGCATCGATGCGACGGCGCACCTGCTCGATCTTCTTCAGCGCCGACGGAATGAAGCTCTGCCCGCCGAAGCCCGGGTTGACGCTCATCACGAGGACGAGGTCGACCTTGTCGATCACCCAGTCGAGCACGTCGAGCGGCGTCGCCGGGTTGAAGACCAGGCCGGGCCGGCAGCCCGCGGCGCGGATGAGCTGCAGGGTGCGGTCGACGTGCCGGCTCGCGTCCGGATGGAAGCTGATGAAGTCGGCGCCGGCCTCGGCGAAGGCCTGCGCCAGCGCATCGACCGGCTCGACCATCAGGTGCACGTCGATCGGCACCTTCGTGCCGTCGGGCCTCTGCGCGTGCTTGCGCAGCGCTGCGCAGACCATCGGCCCGATCGTCAGGTTCGGCACGTAATGGTTGTCCATCACGTCGAAATGGATCCAGTCGGCGCCGGCCTCGATGACGCTGCGCACTTCGTCGCCGAGACGCGCGAAGTCGGCGGAGAGGATGCTCGGAGCGATGAAGTGATGGCGCATGTCGAGGAGGCTCTCTTCATTCTAGGTCGCGTCGTCGCGGAGCCCGGCTCCTAAAATGAGCCCGATGCCCCATCCAGAATTCACGACGAGCGTGGCCGTCCGTCACCTGCCCGAGCAGTCGGATCCGAGCGCCGGACAGTTCGCCTTCGCCTACACGATCACGATCAGGAACAGCGGCGACATCACCGCGCAGCTGGTCGCACGGCACTGGATCGTCACCGATGCGAACGGCCACGTCGAGGAGGTCCGCGGCCTCGCTGTCGTCGGCCACCAGCCGCTGCTCAAGCCCGGCGAGACCTTCGAGTACACGAGCTGGACCCGGCTCGCCACGCCGCACGGCACGATGCGCGGCACGTTCTTCTGCATGACCGAGGAAGCGCATCCCTTCGACGCGCCGATCGGCGAGTTCGGCCTGACGCTCGCCTCCGCACTGCACTGAAGGTCTCGCCGCGTCCGCTCCGCGGCGTGGCCGTCGATCAGCGGCGGCGGCCGCTCACTTCGGCTCCTCGTCCTGCGGCTCGGCATCCTGGCCGGTGCGTTCACCCTTGCGCCGACCCGAGAACATCGTCCACCAGACGATGAAGCACAGCAGCACGAGCGCCAGCAACGATTCCAGCAGAATGACCCACATGACGAGCGCCCTTCGCAGCGCCCAGGTCCGGGCCGCAGCGGCGATTCTAGGAATTGCCGTGGCCCTCGCCGGATGCTCGAACACCGCCCCGCCGGCGCCGGGCGAATCGATCGAGCCGATGCGCGCAGGCCGCTCGACCCCGACACCGGCCGCCGCGCCGACCGCCCCCGCCGCGCTCCCCGACGCACCGGCCGACGGCGTCGAGCCGCCGGCGCTCGAGCGGGCCCGTTCCCGCTGGGTCCCGGTGCCGTGGTCGCAGCTGCCGGGGTGGAGCGCCGACCGGGCGGCCGAGTTCTGGCCGGCGCTGCTGCGCAGCTGCGAGCGCCCGGGCGCCGGGTGGCAGGCGCTGTGCGCCGAGGCGCGCCGCTCACGGCTCGGCAGCTCGCCCACCGACGCGGGCGTGCGCGACTGGCTGCAGCAGCGCCTGCAGCCGCACCGCGTCGAGTCGCTCGAGCGCGACCCGGTCGGCCTGGCGACCGGCTACTTCGAGCCGCTGGTGGCGGCGTCGCGCAGCCCGCGGCCCGGCTTCCAGGTCGCCTTGCACGCACCACCGCCGGACCTCGGCGCGAAGAAGCCCTACTGGAGCCGGCGCGAGCTCGAGACGGTGCCGGCGGCGCGCGGCAGCCTGCGCGGCAGCGAGATCGCCTGGGTGCCAGACCGCCTCGATGCGCTCCTCCTGCAGATCCAGGGCTCGGGCCGCCTGAGCTTCCCGGCCGAGCCGGGCGGCCGGCCGACGCTGGTCCGCGTCGCCTATGCGGGGCAGAACGACCACCCGTACAGGTCGGTCGGCCGCTGGCTCATCGACCAGGGCGAGCTGCGCGCAAACGAGGCCTCGTGGCCGGCGATCCGGGCCTGGGCCCGCCGGCAGCCTCCGGCGCGCATCGACGAGATGCTGTGGAGCAACCCGCGCGTCATCTTTTTCCGCGAGGAGCCGCTGCCCGATCCCGAGGTCGGCCCGCGCGGCGCCCAGGGCGTGCCGCTCACGCCCGGCCGGTCGATCGCCGTCGACCCGCTCAGCGTTCCCTATGGCACGCCCGTCTGGCTCGACACCACCGAGCCGCTGTCGTCGACGCCGCTGCGCCGCCTGGTCGTGGCCCAGGACACCGGCAGCGCAATCACGGGCGCCGTCCGCGCCGACTACTTCTGGGGCTGGGGCGATGCCGCCGAAGCGCAGGCGGGGCGCATGAAGCAGCCGCTGCGGATGTGGGCGCTGTGGCCGACCCGCTGAGAAGCGCATGCCTCCCCCGCCCCCGGCCGCTCCCGCTCCGAGCCACGGCGGCCGGGCTATCGAGGCCGAGGTGCCGGACGCCTTCGCGGTGCGGCACCGGGTCGCTGCCCATGTCCTGCAACTTTCTCCGGCCGGCCGGCGTCCAGCGAGCTGACGAGCGCGTAGAACGAGGGCCGGAAAGAAAAGACCGCGCCCGCCGACCGAGTGCTTCCAACAGGAGTTTTCGATGACACGCCGCCCCTTCCTCGCACTCTTGTCCGCTTTCGGCCTGGCGCCGCAGGCCGCGTCCGCGCAAGCCCCCGCCGCGCGGGCCGACCGGCTCCAGCTCAGCGATGCCGAATGGAAGAAGCGCCTGACGCCCGAGCAGTACGCAGTCCTTCGCCACGAAGGCACCGAGCGCCCCGGTTCGAGCCCGCTCAACGCGGAAAAGCGCAAGGGGCAGTTCCATTGCGCCGGCTGTGACCTGCCGCTCTTTTCCTCCGACACCAAGTACGAGAGCGGCACCGGCTGGCCGAGCTTCTACGCGGCCCTGCCCGGCGCCGTCGGCACCAAGACCGACAGGAAGATGTTCATGGCGCGCACCGAGTACCACTGCGCGCGCTGCGAAGGCCACCAGGGCCACGTCTTCGACGACGGCCCGCCGCCCACCGGCAAGCGCTATTGCAACAACGGCGTGGCGCTGAAGTTCGTGGCGGCCGCGGCATGAGCGCCCGCCGATCGCTGCGGGGCCTGCTCGCCGCCGTCCTGTTCGGAGCCGTCACGGCTCCGGCCCTGGCCCAGACGGCCGGGCCCACAGCGACGCCAGCGGTGCCGGCGCAGACGGCCAAGGCGGTGTTCGCCGGCGGCTGCTTCTGGTGCGTCGAGGCGGACTTCGACAAGGTGGACGGCGTCCTGTCGACGACCTCGGGCTACACCGGCGGCAACGTCCCCAACCCGACCTACGAGCAGGTCTCGCGCAAGCAGACCGGGCATGCCGAGGCGGTCGAGATCGTCTTCGACCCGCGCCGGGTGAGCTACGAGAAGCTGGTCGAGCACTTCTGGCGGACGATCGACCCGACCACCAAGGACCGCCAGTTCTGCGACGCGGGCAGTCCGTACCGATCCGCCATCTACGCCCAGGACGCGAACCAGTTGCGGATCGCCGAGGCATCGAAGGCGGCGCTCGCGAAGTCGAAGCCGTTCAAGGAGCCGGTGGTCACGGAGGTGGTGCCCGGCGGGCCGTTCTATCCGGCCGAGGCGTACCACCAGGACTACTACAAGAAGAACCCGGTCCGCTACAACTACTACCGCCTGACCTGCGGTCGCGACGCACGGCTGAAGGAACTCTGGGGCGGGCAGTCAGCCGGTCACTGACCGCTCGGGCATGGGTGCGGGCCGATGGCCCCCAGGAACCGGGGGGTACAGGCGGCTTGGACACCCATGAATACTTGGTGGCGTGCAGCACCGACGGTTCGTCCGGCCCGCACGCACCACCCCCAACAAGAAGGAAACCCATGCTCGAGGCGCTCCTGCGCCTCGGGCGCCACAGGCGTGTTCGCGTTCGCCGCCACCTGCGCCGCCGCCGCGCCGTGCGGCAGGTCATCAACGCCGATCCGTCGTTCTACCTGAACAACGTCAACCAGACCCAGTTCTCGATCGACGGGTCCTGGCAGGTTCTGCAGACCGGCGGCGACGACGACTAATGGGCTTCGTGTTCGGCTACCAGAACTCGAGCAATTTCTACCTGTTCGACTGGAAGCAGAGCGGTCAGGGTTATGTGGGTCGCACGGCCGCCGAAGGCATGACGATCAAGAAGTTCAAGGGCGCCACCGGCAACGTCCCGGCTGACCTGTCTCTGGAGGAGTTCTGGGAGAACCAGGTCAGCTTCGGCGACATGACCGTCCTCGCGACCAACCATGCCACCGACAAGGGCTGGAGCGACAACCGTCTGTACGACTTCCACCTCGACTTCAATCTCAACCCGGGCGAGATCCACATCGTCATCAAGGATGGCGCGACGGTGCCGTGGGACCGCACCGTGGTCGACAACACCTTCCCGGGCGGGCAGTTCGGCTTCTTCAACAACTCGCAGGCAGAACGTTCGCTACGCCGGCTTCGTGCAGACCGGCGGCGTCCCGACCGTGCCGGCGATCCCGGAGCCGGAGACGTAAGCCTTGATGCTGCCGGCCTGGCTGCCGTCGGCGCGGTTGCGCGCCGGCGCCGCGCCCGCGGCTGAAGCAACCACCCGAGGACAGGTCGGCCCTGCGGGCCGAGGAGGGCGATGCCGGGAGCCATCGCCCTTTTTCGTTGCCGGCGCAGGGAGTCCCTACACTCGCGCCCATGCGCGGGCTGGCCACGAGCCGGCCGGTCGCACCTCGCAGCTTCCGACCGGAGTGACGACATGAACGCCCCCCTTCCCGAGTCGATCCGCCAGGCGCTGGAAAGCGTCTCGCTCGACGACAAGTACAGCCTGCAGACCGGCCGCGCCTTCATGAGCGGCACGCAGGCGCTGGTGCGCCTGCCGATGCTGCAGAAGAAGCGCGACGCGGTCTTCGGCCTGAACACCGCCGGCTTCATCAGCGGCTACCGCGGCTCGCCGCTCGGCGGCTACGACCAGGCGCTGTGGGCGGCCAGGCCGCACCTGGCGGCGCAGGACATCGTCTTCCAGCCGGGCGTCAACGAGGAGCTGGCGGCCACGGCCGTGTGGGGCTCGCAGCAGCTCGACCTGTACCCCGACACCAAGAAGTTCGACGGCGTGTTCGGCATCTGGTACGGCAAGGGCCCGGGCGTCGACCGCTGCTCCGATGTCTTCAAGCACGCCAACATGGCCGGCACGGCGAAGCACGGCGGCGTCATCGCCCTGGCCGGCGACGACCACATCGCCAAGAGCTCGACCGCGGCGCACCAGAGCGACCACATCTTCAAGGCCTGCGGCCTGCCCGTGTTCTTCCCGTCGAGCGTGCAGGACATCCTCGACATGGGCCTGCACGCCTTCGCCATGAGCCGCTTCGCCGGCGTGTGGTCGGCGATGAAGACGATCCAGGAGGTGGTCGAGTCGTCGGCCAGCATCTCGGTCGACCCTGACCGGGTCGACATCATCCTGCCCGAGGATTTCGTGATGCCGCCCGGCGGCCTGCACATCCGCTGGCCGGACCCGCCGCTCGAGCAGGAAGCGCGGCTGATGGACTACAAGTGGTACGCGGCGCTCGCCTACGTGCGCGCCAACCGCCTCAACCACAACGTCATCGAGGGCCCGAACGACCGCTTCGGCATCATCGCCAGCGGCAAGGCCTACAACGACACGCGCCAGGCGCTCTCGGACCTCGGCCTCGACGACGAGACCTGCCGCCGCATCGGCATCCGCGTGCACAAGGTCAACGTCGTCTGGCCGCTCGAGGCGACGATCACGCGCGAGTTCGCGCAAGGCCTGCAGGAGATCCTCGTCGTCGAGGAGAAGCGCCAGGTCATCGAGTACCAGCTGAAGGAAGAGCTGTACGGCTGGCGCCCCGACGTGCGCCCGAACGTGCTCGGCAAGTTCGACGAGGCCGAGGGCGACGGGACCGGCGGCGAGTGGAGCCAGCCGAACCCGAGCCGGAACTGGCTCCTGCGGGCCCAGGCCGACCTGACGCCCTCGATCATCGCCCGGGCCATTGCCCGGCGCCTGGCCAAGCTCGGGGTGGTCCCGGACATCGCCGCCGGCATGACCGCGCGCATCGCCCTGATCGACGCCAAGGAGCGCAGCCTCGTGGCCGGCAGCGCCGCCGGTGCGCCGGCGACCGGCGAGCGGTCGCCCTTCTTCTGCAGCGGCTGCCCGCACAACACCAGCACCAAGGTGCCCGAGGGCTCGCGCGCCGTCGCCGGCATCGGCTGCCACTACATGGCGGTCTGGATGGACCGCTC
>NZ_JANODC010000273.1:0-4437 GCF_031412495.1 Rhizobacter sp.
CGATTCGTTACGCCGCCGGCAGCCCGGAGCAGCAACGCGCTCAGCTCGAGTCGCTCGCGGCGGCATGCATGGCGGACGGCCCGGTGAAGCTTCGAGATCACTACCGACCCGACGAACGCCCGTTGGTACAGGGCATGGTGGAGGCCGCGGCGAAGGCGGTGCGGTTGGGGATGCCCGCCCAGGCTACCGCGATCCTCGCGGCACTGCCCTTGGTGCAGCCGAACCTGCACGTGTTCATGGACTCGTCGTACTGGGTCGGTGAGGTCGCCACATACATTGCCCGGCAGGTCTTCGCCTGCTGCGCGTCCGGCACCCCGATTGGTCCCCGCGACCTGCTGCCGCGCGAACTGGCCGAGCTCGCTGCGACCTTGACTCCGAGTCTGACGGAAGCGGAGTTCCTCACCGCGCTCAGGGAGGCACTTGATGCGGACTACGAGGCGAAGGCCAAGGCCGCCCGAGAGGCGAAGAAAGACGCGCGCCACGAGTACAGCCACCACGCATCGGCTGTGCAATTCCTCAAGGAGCGAATGCCGCGCTGGCTCGATATCGCGCGTGACTTCGCACAGGCCGTTGTCGGTTCTGATTCCGCGGCACCTAGCTTGGCGCCACTGACGGCCGGCTGGATCACGCTGCGCAACAGCGACGATTACGACTCAGGCGGCCGCTCGGCGCAACGGCAGCACAACACGGTTGTCGAGCGCTTGCTGGCGTTGGCTCTTGCGGCGAACGACTCATTTCCTGCGGGCGAAGTCGCGGCACACATCGAAGCGGCCAGCGAACCGGACGCTACGACCTTGTCGAGCCTGATCGGGCTCGTCGCATTGCTGGCGTCTCGTCCGGCGTTCCATGCCATGGCCGGCACGCTCGCGATTAAGGCGAGCGCGGCCACCGAGAAGGAGCACGATGTCACCGATCGTGCCGCACACTTCGCGCGACTCGGGCAGGCGATCGCGTTGGCCAGCCCTGCCGAAGCGGTCGCGTATTTCCGGAAAGGGCTTGAGCAGATGGACGCGATCGGCTCGGGCGACTATCACTTCGTCGATGGGCTAATGCACTTCGCCGGCGCGCTGACCGGCGAAGGTCTCAGGCAGCGCGAGAGCCACACCTTGTCCAACATCTGCGAGCTCAACCTGGGTGAGGAGCGGAAGTTCGGCTGGGGTTCCTACGGCGCCGCGATGAGCCGGGTATCCGGTGTGACCGGGCTTGCAAGGCTGGCGCGGTGGCAGGACCGCGGGCGAATCTCGTTGGACTACACGCTGTTGCCGTACGTGCGGGCATTGCTGGAGGACGACAAGCTTGACGCCGAGCTCGCCCTGACGCTTCTGCGACTGTCGAATCCAGCCGAGCTCTACGTGTGCGGGACCACGCAGCTGGTCGCCACTCTCGAATCCAAACCGTCCGCACGCGTGCCCGCCGTGGCCACCGAGCTCGTCGCGCAATACCTGCAGAACAACCCTGGTTCACTGGGATCGGAAACGCCCCGCGCACTCGCCCGCTTTGCCGGCGCGGTGCTGGGCCAAGACGCATGGCAGCGGCAGTACCTGGACGCGGCGGCGGATCGGATAGAGGTCAAGCGCGATGACCACAACAGGCGTGCCAACTGGCGCACGCCCGGAGCCGACGCCGCGCCTCGAACCTGGGAAGACGAGCAGAACAAGGCGAAGGCGCACGTTCTGCAGATCGCCGCGGGGACCGATCCGCTCGATGAGGTCGCGGTGGGGCGCGTCATCGATGCGGCCAGCACGCAGCTCCGGAACATGCGCTTCTCGGGCGATGTCCTCGATGCGTTGCGAGCGAAGGTGGCGTTCAAGCATTGGCCTGCCTATCTCGCGCTGGTCGCGCGGCTCGAGATGTTGGACCTGTACGAAAAAGAACGGGAGCTGCGCACCTGCAAGGAACAATGGATCGGCTCCTCGCTCGCCGTAGCCGACGCGCTCAAGGCATGCGCACCGGTAATCGCAAGGGTGAATGCACGCGAATACATTTCCTTCGACTACCTGTCGGGCTCACACGTCCGCGCCCTCGAGGACATCTGTGGTCTGGAGCGCCGCGACGTGCTGATGCTCCTCATCCGCGAGTTCACCCGTCCCAAGATGCCAGTACCGGCCTCGGTGTGGCTCAACTTCGCTGCGGAGTTCAACGAAAAGGCTTCGCCCGGCGTGGGCGAGGCTGCGCTGACGCGCCTGCTGCAGAGCGGGCCGGCGAAGCTCGCGTCCAACACGGAGGACGGGGCGTGGCAGGACGCGATGACCTTTACCGGGGATGCGGTCGAGGCCATCTCGGCAATCACCTGGTTCCAGCTCGGTTCGCCCGTGACCCGGCAGCGGTGGTTCGCTGCCCATAGCCTTCGCACGGCGGTCCGACTCGGACGTGCCGAGGTGCTGGATGGCGTCGTTGCAAAGTATCAGCGCCGCGACGCGGTCCCCTTCCAGGCGCCGGAGTTGCCGTTCTTCTACCAGCACGCCCAGCTCTGGTTGCTCATCGCAATGGCGCGCATCGCACTAGAGGCGCCCGTGGTGGTTGCTCGGCAGGCCGATTTTCTCGAAGCGATCGCGTCGGACGCTGTCGAACGCCACGTGCTTCGGCGGCATTTCGCGTCGCAGGCACTGCTGGCATGTGTGAACGCAGGCAAGTTACGTCTGTCTAAGGCACGGGTTCAGAAACTGCAGCGCGTGAATCGATCGAGCTTCGCGGCCCGGAAGGAGAAGGACTACTACGGGAGCGATTTCTACGCTCCGCGTCCGAAGGACATGGCCAAGCCCCAGCCCGAACTGCATCTGGACTACGAATTCAGCAAAGCCGACGTTGCGCAGCTCGCGAGCCTGTTCCGACGGCCGCATTGGGAAACGGTGGATGACCTCGTCGCCAAGGTGCGTGAACACGACGCAGCGATTTCCTCCGGGCGAACTGGACGCACCACCGTCTGGCCTCCAGGCCTGGCCACGACCAGCCCGCCGGACCGATCCCGCAGGATCAGCTGTTCACACCTGACGTCGAGCGGCGACGGCGTCGCGCCGCGGCACCTGCCACGACCAGCGAGCCTGCCGCCAACAGCGCCAGCGAGTCAGGTTCCGGTACGGGCGTGGTGACCCCCAGACCCGGTGTGGTCTCGTAGCCGAAACCCCAGATGACGATCTGCCCAGGGACGGGTCGGACCGACACCTCGACCCAGCCGTAGCGTTTCACCGCCGGCTCGCTTTCGAACGAAAACCCGTAAAAGGAACCGCGATCGGGGTTACCCGACGGGAAGGTGATGCCCACGTCAGTCAAGAAAGGCGTCCCCGGACCGATGATCGAGCCGGGACCGAAGCCGAACTGGGAATCGTTCGTCGCGAACTCGGACGGCGCCAAGACGTTGACGATGAGCTTCGATGCGGAAGCGACCGAACTGGAGGCGTGCAGAAAATTGATGCCGGGAATTCCAGGCAGGGCGAACGACTCGCCCAGGGCAAGGTCTTCGTTCAACTCGAACGTAAGCACCTCGGCCTGCGCTGAGCCGGCGGCTAGGACAGCCGCACCGGCCATCAGCCCGGCCTTGGCAATCGACGCTGGGTTCACACGCGCGATTTTTAGCGTGGCATGACTCACGTTTGTCTCCATCTACCGTTGACTGTGTTTGCCGTTTGCAAAGCGGTTCGACTTTACGGTAAGTGTTCGGATCCGGTCCTGTCAACCCGCGAACCGGCGTCACAGATCGCCACCGTAAGCGCTGGTAGATGCCTTGGCCACCTAAGTCCCATTCATTGCCTTGGACAGGCAGCGTTACGGCCGGGACGCGCTGTCGATCTATGAGATCATGCACTGGCACACACCACGCCTCGGGCGCGGAGCGATAGGTAGTGGTAGGAACAAGAACGATGCCATGCCGGGGTCACCACCAAGTACCAGGCGTCCAGAGTGGCGCGCTTTGAAGCAGCCCTTCGCGACCGGCTACATCCGACCCTCTTCTGCCATTCGCGACGCCGACGCGATTGGTGGCAGTGCAGAAGTTTCGGTCTGTCAGTCGTCGCGGGCCTACTCACGCTGACCAGCACCAAGCGGAATTCCGGCCCGACGAGCTGACCTTGCCCGTGCTCCCATGCGGGGGCCAGCGTATGGCAACCATGGCAAGTGCGCGGCTGTCCCATCCGCTGACGCGCCCTACCGCCGGAAGCACGCTAGCACTCCGACTTCTCCATTTCGTTCGACCGGCCCGTCGTGTAACTCACCTCGAGCGAGGCACTCATCCGAATGACAGCGGTGGTATGCCAGTAGCGGCTACGCTCTCTGCCGTGTCCTCCGTCGTGGCGGCGCAGGCACACCAGCCACATCAGGTCGGCGTCGCGGGCCTCCAGGTACGCACGCACGACGTCAGTGCTGCACCACAGACGTGAGCCTTCGCTCGCACCTTCCTCATGTCGGCCGGATTCAATCCACGCGTCGGCCCGCACCACGGTT
>NZ_JANODC010000274.1:0-8006 GCF_031412495.1 Rhizobacter sp.
GCGCGATCCGCTGCGGGCCCGAGGCGCGGGCGCTGGCGTCGGGGCCGCCGCTCGATGTCGCCTACGAGGCCGGTGGGCGCCGCTGCGACATCGACGACTTCATCCGGCGCTACCCCGCGACGGGCCTGCTGATCCTGCATCGCGGCCAGGTCGTCTGCGAGCGCCATGCCCTGGGTCACACGCCAGAGACGCGGTGGATCTCGTTCTCGATGGCCAAGTCGATCACGTCGACGCTGCTCGGCGTGGCGCTGCACGAAGGGCTGTTCGAAAGCCTGGACGACCCGGTCGTGCAGACGGTGCCGCGGCTGCGCGGCTCGGCCTACGAGGGCGTGCGCATCCGCGACGTGCTGCAGATGAGCACCGGTGTCGGCTGGGTCGAGACGTATCTCGACCCCGCATCCGACCGGCGCAGGCTCATGGCGCTTCAGGTCGAGGAGCGTCCCGGCGTCGTGCTCGACTACCTGGCAGGCCTGCCGCGCGTGGCCGAGCCCGGCACGCACTTCAACTACAACACCGCCGAGACCTTCCTGCTCGGCGCTATCCTCGCCGGCGCCATCCGCCGGCCGCTTTCGGACTACCTCGCGGAGAAGATCTGGCAACCCTGCGGCATGGAGTCCGCGGCCTACTGGCAGCTCGAATCGGACGGCGGTCAGGAGTTCGCGGGCAGCGGCCTCAGCGCCACCTTGCGCGACTACGCCCGCTTCGGGCTGTTCGTGCTGGCCGACGGCGTCGTCGCGGGCCGGCGCCTGCTGCCGGAGGGGTGGATGGCGGCGTCCACGGCGGTCGTGCCCGGCTCTACGCTCGCGCCGCCCGGAGGGCTGCCGGGGTACGAACCGCTCGGCTACGGCTACCAGTGGTGGACCTTCCCGCATCTCGCCCCCCGGCGCGTCTTCGGCGCGCTCGGCATCTTCGGCCAGCAGATCCACGTCGACGTCGACGCGGCTGTGGTCATCGTCGTGCACGGCGCGTGGCCGCAACCGGTGCACGACCCCAGCCGGCTGGAGAGCTACACCTTCTTCGAGGCGGTGACGGAGGCGCTGAGCAGGCGCTGACGCGTGCCGCCGCCGGCCCGGGCGGTACGGCCGGGAATCTAGGTCGCCGAAGCCAAGGACACTGCGGTCGGCAAGGTCACGACGAAGCGACTGCCGCGGCCGGCGCCGGCGCTGTGCACCACGACGGAGCCGCGGTGAGCCGACACGAGCTCGTGCACGATGGCCAGCCCGAGCCCGAATCCGCCGTTGCCCACGCCGCCATCATCGACCTGCGCGAACGGCTTGAACACGTTCGGCAAGGCCCCGGAGGGAAGGCCGATGCCGCTGTCCGAAACGCTGACGCGCACGGCTTCCGTGTCGCTCGATGCGACCAGGTCGATCGCACCGCCGTCGGGCGTGTAGCGGCTGGCGTTGTCGAGCAGGTTGCCGAGCACCTGGGCCAGGCGGACGGGATCGCCGCAGACGTTCAAGGGGGCATCGGCGACGACCGACGCGAAGCGCTGGCGCTTGCGCTCGATCGTCGGCAGGCTGGCTTCTACCGCGGTCGAGATGACGTCGCGCAGGTCGAAGATCGAGCGGTCGAGCCCGAGCTTGCCCGTGGCGACCCGGGACACGTCCAGCAAGTCGTCGACGAGCCGGGCCAGGTGCAGCGATTGGCGGCCGATGATGGCGCGCAGCTTCGCCGTGCTGAGCGGATCGGCGGCGACGCGGCCGAGCGTTTCCGCGGCGACGAGGATCGGCTGGAGCGGACGACGCAGCTCGTGCGAGACGATCGCCATGAACTCGACCTGGATGCGCAAGGCCTCCTCGGCGGTCGCTGCAGCGCGATCCGCAGCAGCCGCACGAGCGAGCAGTCGACGATTGTCGGCTTCCAGGGAACGCACCCGATCGACCTGGGCCGCGAGCGCGATTTCGTAATGCAGCGCGCCGTTCCCGGCATTGTGGGCGAGCTTGATCAATTGAGCGCTCGGGGTCGGTGAAACGCGAAGGCGCCCAGTGTCGAAGGCACTGCCTGGACCGTCTGTGCGGCAGCGCACGCAGTGCGTACGCGTCGGGGCAATGCGCAGGCCCGCTCGACGAACGGTGTCGCGCCGGCCTACAGCAGCCGAGCGTAGGCGCCGCAGTCGGCGGCGTAGCAGGCGCACGATGCCGCCTCGAGCCCCGGCCGGTCGAGCACGGTCAGGTGGCCGCGCCGGTACTCGATCAGCGCGTCGGCCTGGAGGAGCGCCGCGGCGCCGCTGATGCCGGCGCGGCGGACGCCGAGCATGTGGGCGAGGAACTCGTGGGTGACAGGAAAGCTCGACGAGTGGGCGCGGTCCTGGCTCATCAGCAGCCAGCGCGCGAGCCGCCGACCGATCGGGTGGAAGCGCAGGCAGGCCGCCGAGAGCGACTGCTGCGCCATCAGCACGTAGACGTAGCGTCCGAGCGCAGCTCGCAGGGCCGGGCTTTGCGCCAGCTCGGCGTCGAGCGCGTCGGCACCGATCCGCCAGGCCATGCCCGCGCCTTGCACCAGGGCGCGCTGCGGCGAGATGGGCACGCCCAATGCGAGGTGGGCGCCGAGCAGCCCCTCGTTGCCGATCATGCCCACTTCGACTCCGGGCGTTCCACCCGCCTCGGCGAGGAGGGAGACGAAGCCTTCGGTCGGAAACCAGGCGTGCCGCGTCGGCTGTCCCGCTTCGCACAGCTCCGCCGACAGCACCAGCGGCACCGGCTCGCAGGCGGCGATCAGGCGCAGGCGGTCGCGGCGGGGAAGGCGATCGAGAAGATGGTTCGTCGCGGCGGGGGAGGAAGGCGAAGGCAAGGCCTCCGAGTCTGTACGGCGGGCGACGCCGTCACCGTCTGCCAGCGCACATAGCTGCGAGAGGGCGGGGGCTGCCGCATCAGGCAGGCAGCAGCCGGTCGTACTCCTTCTTGACGACGGCATAGCACTCGCAGGTGAGGCGCTCGAGCCCGGCCCGGTCGAGCACCGCGATGCGGCCGCGCGCGTAGCGGATCAGGCCGGACTTCTGCAGCTTCAGCGCGCCCTCGGTCACGCCTTCGCGTCGCACACCGAGCATGTTGGCGATCAGCTCCTGCGTCATGACGAGCTCGTTGCCCTCCAGGCGGTCGAGGCTCAGCAGGAGCCAGCGGCACAGCTGCTGGTCGAGCGAATGGTGGCGATTGCAGACCGCCGTCTGCGCCATCTGCGTGAGCAGCGCCTGGGTGTATCGCAGCAGCAGGTGAAGCACCGGCATGCGGGTGAACTCGTCCTTGATGGCCTGCGAGGTCATGCGGAAGCTCTTGCCCGCGCTCTGCACGACGGCCCGGCTGGGCGTCGACCCGCCGCCCATGAACAGCGAGACGCCGACCAAGCCCTCGTTGCCGACCACGGCGATCTCCGCCGATGCGCCGTTTTCCATCACGTAGAGCAGCGAGACGATCGCGGTGGTGGGGAAGTAGACGTGCGTCAGCGTCTCGCCGGATTCGTACATGACCTGGCCGAGCGGCATGTCGAAGGGCTCGAGCAGCGGCAGCCAGCGTTGCCACGTCTCCTCCGGCAGCGCGGCGAGGAGGCGGTTGGTGAGGGGCTGGGCGGCGGCGGGCATAGGCGGGCCGGACGCGCGATCGGCATGGGCCCGGAGTCTTCGACTCTATGTCACCTGTCGTACGCCGACTGTGCGCTAGCGAACCAAGCGCGGGCGGCGCAACAGGGCGACGAGCAGGAGACGTGCGAGCGGGTCGGCGTCGCTCCTTGCGCCCCCCGCCGTCTTGGGTGGAAGATCCGCTTCCCGACGACAAGGGCAGGGGCCTTTAACCATGATCTCCATCGCACGCCGGCAACTCGTCACCGGCATGGGCGCCGTGGTCGCCGCCGGCGCCATCGGTCCCGTGGCGCCCGCCGCCATGTCTCGGGCAACTCCGCCGGGCAGCCCTACCTGACCAACGTGATGAGCAAGTTCATGAACCTGGGCTCCTGCTCGAGCAGGTGCTGACCATGGCGACCGCGACCCCGGCGAAGATCATCAACCGCATCGCGAAGCACGGCACGCTGCAGGTCGGCGCGCCGGCCGATGCGACGCCGCTCGAGGTGGTGAACGGACCGGTCGAGTTCGTCGACACGCGGAACAACAAGCGGCAGGGGAAGGTGTTCACCAGGCCGACGAACACGGTGACGGCGGGGGTCGCGTTCGGGCAGCCGCACCAGGCGCCGTTCTCGACCCGGTGGTCGCAAGGTGCTTGACACGAGCCGGATCGAGACCCGCTACGCGAAGAGCGGTGAGCTGAACATCGCGTACCAGGTGTTCGGCACCGGAGCGGTGAACCTGGTGCTCATTCCCGGCTGGGCCTCGAACGTCGAGAACATCTGGACGCTGAGCGCGTTTGCATCCTTCGCGGACAAGCTGGCGCAGTTCGCGCGAGTCATCCTGCTCGACCGGCGCGGAACGGGACTGTCCGACCCCGTCGTGAACCCGCCGACCCTCGAGGAGCGCATGGACGACGTGCGAGCGGTGATCGACGCGGCCGGTTGGGAGCGCGCCGCCATCCTTGGCATATCCGAGGGCGGACCGATGGCGATGATGTTCGCCGCGACCTACCCCCATCGTGTGCCGGCATTGGTGCTGTACGGCACGTTCGCCCGCTTCAGCCGCGCCGACGACTACCCGCACGGTTACCCGGCCAAGGTGAACGAGCAGTGGGTTGCCGGGCTGGAGGCCACCTGGGGCACCGGCGAGCTGTCGCGTTCCTTCGCGCCGAGCTCGGCGGCCGACGCGGCCGCCATGCGCAACCTGGCGCGGCTGGAACGCATGGCGATGAGTCCCGGAACCGCACGCAAGCTGTTCGGTCTCCTGACGCAGACGGATGTGCGGCACGTGCTCGCGGCCATCCGGGTCCCGACGCTGATCCTCCATCGCGTCGGCGACCAGCCCGTGCGTGTGGGGCACGCCCGCTACCTGGCCGAGCGCATCGCCGGCGCGAAGTACGTCGAGCTGGCCGGAGACGATCACCTGCCGTTCGTCGGGAACGTGGATGCGATGCTCGACGAGGTGCGCGAGTTCCTCACCGGCGAACGCGCGTCGCCCGATTCCGACCGCATCCTGACGACCATTCTTTTCTGCGACATCGTCGACTCCACGCAACGTGCGACCGAGCTCGGGGACCGTGAGTGGAAGCAGTTGCTGTCGAGGTTCTACGTCCTGGTCGACGAGAAGCTGCACCACTTCCGTGGGCGCAAGCTCGACACCGCCGGCGATGGCCTGTTCGCGGCATTCGATGGCCCGGCGCGCGCCGTGCGCTGCGGCATGGCGCTGGCGGAAGGCGTCGCCTCGCTGGGGGTGCGGCTGCGGGTGGGCGTGCACACCGGGGAATGCGAGGTGCTCGGCGAGAAGTACAGCGGGATTGCGGTTCACCTCGGCGCGCGCGTCGCGTCGGCGGCAGAACCCGGCCAGGTGCTCGTCTCGTCGACCGTGAAGGACCTCGTCGTCGGTTCGGGCCTGCACTTCGAGGACCTCGGCCCGCGCACGCTCAAGGGGGTGCCCGACCCGTGGCGTCTCTTTGCCGTTGCGCGTGGCTGAGGGGAGACGCCCGGTCTCCGGTCGTCAAGTTCTCTCCGGCACGCGCCTGCGGCGCTGCCGTGTGCGGCTTGCTCAGTCGGCGCGGCTCACTTGCAGTTCTCGTGCATCGCCTGCATCTTCTGGCGCATTTCCGGCTTCATCGTTTCCATGTGCGCCTGCATCGCCTGCAGCTCCGCAGGCGACTTCCCGCTCATCATCTTCCTGTGCCTCTCGCACATGGCCTGCGGGTCCGATGTTCCCGTGCTCGCGTGAGCGTGGGCCTCGCCCTTCTCGGGCGCGGCGGCACAGCCGGCCAAGGCCACGGCGAGAAGCGCCGAGGAGATTGCGGGCATGACTCGTGATATCAGCTTCATGGGACGTCCTTGCGGGTGAGTGTCTGTCGAGCGGGGATTCGCGCATCCCTACCCTAAGGCTGTCCGCGGCCAGCGAGTTGACCTATATCAAGGGCAGCCGTGCGGCGGCCGAGTCGTTGATGCACCTCCAGGGAAGGCGAGCTGCCCCGGACTAGGCTTGCCGGTGTCATCGCATCGCGCCATCGCGTTTCCACAGAGAGGGCTCGCCGCCATGAGAACGATCCCCACCATTTCCGCATCGCTCGTCATCGCGTGCTCCGCCCTGGCGGGTATCGCGCAGGCGCAGCCAGCTGCCCGTGCGCCGCCACGAGCCGCCGCGTCGATGCCGCACGAGTGTGCCCAGCCCATGGTCAAGCACAGCCACGCCGGCGACAAGGGGGAGCCCGGTGAAGGCTGCGAAGTCCGGCCCGTGCGCTCCGCACACCTCCGTTCCCCCCAAGAGCGACAAGAGGAGGCACGATCACGCGCGCGACGCCAAGTGACGGAGCCGAACCGCCTGGAGGGGAAGAGGGCTCAGCGGAAGGCGAACGCGAGTTAGGAGCCTCCACAGGCCGCTGGCTCGACGTGCCGTAGGACGTCTTCGCGTTCGCGGGATCACAAAGCCGCGTCGCAGCCACCGGCCCGCGGCACGGCACCCTGATTGCCCGACCGGAGGTTCCTCAACCCTGCAGGAGACATCCATGCAAGCGAAACTGATCATTGCCATCGCCGCGGCCGCCCTGGCCGGCGCCGCGCAGGCGCAGACCACGGGCAGCACGGCCAGAGAAGCAGCCCGGGACACCGGCGCCGCTGCCAAGGCCGCCGTGACCCCGGGTGACCAGAACATGGGCCGCACCCCCAACAACCGCAGCGGCGGCGTCATGGGCAACGACCAGCCCGCCGGCGCTGCCGGCCGCGCCGCCGAAGCGGCCGTCACCCCGGGCGACCAGAACATGGGCCGCAATCCCGGCAACCGCAGCGGCGGTCTGATGGGCACCGACCGCACCACCCGGACCGACACGGGGACGACCAGCGGCAGCCTGCCCGCGCGCGCCGACCGCAACTGACAAAAGAAGGGCGCGCGAGCCGAACGAGCGCGGCCGGGAGGCCGCCGGTTCGCGCTGATCCTTCATCCCTCTTACCGGGCGAGGCGCTTCGCGGCGTCTCGCCCGGCTTCACGTTCGGGGCCGCAGTTCGCTACTTCTTCTCGAGCAGCAACTGGCCCGCCTTCTGCAGGCGATTCCTGAACGCGCTCGCGATCAGGCCGAGCACGCCGGGCAGGTGGAGCTCCATGGTCACCGCCGCGTCGCCGACATCGACGACACCGGTGATCGTCTGCGCCAGCGCCGAGACGCTGAAGACGAGCCGATCTCGTTCCCAACGTTCGCTGCACCGGCCACTGCCGCCCGGCAAGCCGCGGAGCGTCTTCGCGAACCCGGTCTCGATGCGACGGCGCGCCTCGGCGCGGCCGAGCTGGTGCGGAATGCTGACGGTGAGCGGCGTCGTCATGGGCGAGAGGGTGCCGTGACGGGCGGCTCGGTGCAAACGCTTCCCCTTGCCGGGCGTGTGGCGAAACGCGCTTGCCCAGCGCGCGCAACACCGCGCGTCACTTCGGCGGCGCAGCAGCGGGTGCCGGAAGAGGTATCGGCAAGATGTTGGCGATCCGCCAGCCGGCAGCGGTCTTCACGAGGGTCTGGTTCATAAGAAACGGCGCGTCAGTGGCCGGCTGGCCCGGGGCCCCGATGTTGAAGGTGATCGGGACATGGAGCTGTGCGGTCGTCTCGCTGACCAGGACCGTCTTCAGGTTCACCATGTCCGGTGAGAGCTTCCAGGTGCCCTGATAGAGGGAGTCGAACCGCTTGAGCGCCGCATCGCGCCCCCAGACCGGCGCGCCTCGGGTGACCCAGAGGAAGTTCGGCGAATCGAGAAGCAGCTCGCGCACGCCAGCGATGTCATGCGAGTTTTGCGCCTTCACGAACTGATCGAAGACCGCCCGTACGTCGTCCTCTCCGGCCGCGCTCGCCATGGCCGATGAGAACGCCAGGAGGCCGGCAACGAGCAAGCTTCGATTGAAGTCTGTACGTCGAGGGTAAACGAGGGTCGGTGCATTCATCGTCGTCTCCAGAAGG
>NZ_JANODC010000275.1:0-2535 GCF_031412495.1 Rhizobacter sp.
GCAACCAGGGTGCGAAGTCCAAGGCCGCTGAAGAGCAGTTCAAGGTCCAAGGAAGCCTACGAGATGCTCTCCGACGCGCAGAAGCGCACCGCCTACGACCAGTTCGGCCATGCCGGCGTCGACCCCAACCTGGGCGGGCGCGCCGGGCAGGAGGGTTTCGGCGGCTTCGCCGAGGCCTTCGGCGACATCTTCGGCGACATCTTCGGCGGCGCCCGGGGCCGCGGCGCCGGTGGCCAGCAGGTCTACCGCGGCAGCGACCTCAGCTACGCGATGGAGATCACGCTCGAGGAAGCGGCGCTCGGCAAGGAAACGCAGATCCGCATCCCGGCCTACGAGGCCTGCGAAGCCTGCAAGGGCAACGGCGCCAAGCCGGGCACGAGCCCGATCACCTGCACGAGCTGCCAGGGCGCCGGCACGGTGCAGATGCGCCAGGGCTTCTTCAGCATCCAGCAGACCTGTCCCACCTGCCACGGCAGCGGCAGGCTCGTCCCCGAGCCGTGCACGACCTGCCAGGGCCAGGGCCGCATCAAGAAGAACAAGACGCTCGAGGTCAAGATCCCGGCCGGCATCAACGAAGGCATGCGCATCCGCTCGAGCGGCAACGGCGAGCCGGGGCCGAACGGCGGCCCCAACGGCGACCTGTACATCGAGATCCGCATCAAGCCGCACGAGATCTTCGAGCGCGACGGCGACGACCTGCACTGCACGGTGCCGGTGGGCATGACGAGCGCGGCGCTCGGCGGGCCGATCGACGTGCCGACGCTCGGCGGCAAGGCGCAGATCGACCTGCCCGAGGGCACCCAGCACGGCAAGACCTTCCGCCTGCGCGGCAAGGGCATCAAGGGCGTGCGCTCCAGCTATCCCGGCGACCTGTACTGCCACGTCACGGTCGAGACGCCGATCAAGCTCACCGAGCAGCAGAGAAAGCTGCTCAAGGAACTCGACGAGTCGTTCCGCCACGCCGGCGACCGACACTCGCCCACCGCCAAGACCTGGAGCGATCGTGTCAAGGACCTGTTCAAGGCCTGAGGCGCCTTTCTAAGCGAAGAGGTCGGTCTGCCCGTCCACGCGCGGGGGCAGCGGCTTCCTGAACTGGGTGAGATCGAGGGCGGCATGCTCGCGGTCGATCCCGAAGCGGGCCTTGGCCTTGGCCAGGCGTTGCGCCAGCAGGCGGGCCCACACGCCCTCCCCCTTCATCCGCGTGCCGAAGCTGGCGTCGTAGTCCTTGCCGCCGCGCATTTCGCGCACGCGCGCCATGACGCGACCGGCGCGGTCGGGGAAGTGCTGCTCCAGCCAGCGCTGGAAGATCGGGTTCACCTCCCACGGCAGGCGCAGGACGATGCCGAAGGCCGACGTCGCCCCCGCGGCCGCTGCCGCCTCGAGGATGCGTTCGATCTCGGGCTCGTTGAGGAAGGGAATGATGGGCGAGATGCTCACGCCCACCGGCACGCCGGCGCGAGCCAGGGTCTCGACCGTGCGCAGGCGCCGGTGCGGCGCCGCGGCGCGCGGCTCCAAGATGCGCGCCAGTCCCGCGTCGAGCGAGGTGATCGAGACGTAGATGCCGACAAGCCCGCGCTCGGCCATCGGCGCGACGAGGTCGAGGTCGCGCTCGATGCCCGACGACTTCGTGACCAGCGAGAACGGATGCGAGCACTCCGCCAGCACCTCGATGACCGAGCGCGTGATCCGCAGCTTGCGCTCGATCGGCTGGTAGGCGTCGGTGGCCGAGCCGATGTTGAGCGATCGCGGCACGTAGGCGCGGCTGGCCAAGGCTTCGCGCAACCGCTGCGCCGCGTTGACCTTGGCGATGATCCGGGTCTCGAAGTCGAGCCCCGGCGAGAGGTTCAGGTAGCTGTGCGTCGGCCGGGCGAAGCAGTAGACGCAGCCGTGCTCGCAGCCGCGGTAGGGGTTGATCGAGAGGTCGAAGCTCAGGTCGGGCGAGTCGTTGGCGGAGAGGATGGACTTGACCCGTTCCTCGATCACCGTCGTTTCCGGCGCCAGGTGCTCCTCGCCGGCGACCTGGTCGAGGGTGCCCCAGCCGTCGTCGTAGCTTTCGCTTTCCCGGGACGAATAGCGGTGCTCGATGGACCAGACCGTGCCGCGCCCCTTCGCCGGCGCGCGCGAAGCGCGTTCGGGACGCGGCGCCTCGTCGCGGGAGATCCTTCTTCCGATCGAACGCCGCTCGGTCGTCATACTGTAAATATACACAGTATCACGGCGGCTGGGGTGGGTCGCCCTTCTGAAGCTCTGCCCAGTGGACCTGCGGCTCGGTGTCGAGGAACCCGTGGAAAAGATCCTCCACGAGGCCCGGCGAAGCCACGCCCTCGCCGTGGCTGGCCGGCCTGCGACGGTCCGGCTCGAGACGGCGATTCAGGATCGACCCGAAAGCACGGTCGGCCTCGTCGACGGAGCGCTGCGCGGCATCGAGCCGGCCCTTGGCATCGCGTCGCAGGCGCTGGCTGAGTTCGACCGGGCTTTCCGCCCTCGCCCTCTCATCCTGCGCATGCTCCCCCTGCGGCTGGTCTTCGCGCATGC
>NZ_JANODC010000276.1:0-9197 GCF_031412495.1 Rhizobacter sp.
GTGGCCGCCTCGCTGTCGCCACGGCTCACCACGGGATCGGCGTCCCGTCGTGGTCGAGGAAGCTGCCGCTCTGCGCCGGCGCGAGCCCGGCGATGACGCGGCGCATGCCGGCGACACTGGTCGCCACGTCGATGTCGGCGCCCGGCCCGCCCATGTCCGTCTTCACCCAGCCGCGCATCGGCCCGAGGACGTTGGTGCGCATGACGTGATCGAAGTCGGCCTCGCTCGGCGCATCGAGGCCGCCGCCGCGGGCCGCGGTGACGCCCGCGTTGACGATGGCGACGTCGAAGCCGGCACCCTCGACCTGCCAGGCCAGGCCGGACGCGCTGGCGGCGTCGGCGACGTCGAGGCGCAAGGCCGTGGCGCCGAGACCGAGCAAGCGCTGCAGGCCGGCGTCGTCGCGCGCCGTGGCCGTGACCTCGGCACCCTCGGCGCGGTACTGGCGCACGAACTCGAGGCCGATGCCGCGCGACGCGCCGACGACGAGCACCTTCGTCATGGCCGCTCGCTCAGCGCCAGGCGGGCGGCGAGCAGGCCGAACATCCCACCCGCGGTGGCCTGGAAGGCACGCCGCCAGCCGTCGCCCGGTCGCCAGCGGCGCAGCGGCGCGACCAGCAGCACCAGGGCGACGAGAAAGGCCAGTCCCTGGACCACGAACCAGGCGCCGAGGAACAGGAAGGCGAGGGTCTTGCTGGGCGCGGCCGCATCGATGAACTGCGGCAGCAAGGCGAGGAAGAAGACGGCGATCTTGGGGTTCAGCGCGTTCGTGACGAGGCCGTCGCGGTACGTCCGCAGGGTGCTGACCGGAGCCGGCGTCGCGACTGCGGCGGCCGCGTCCCGCGGCCGGCCCGCTTCGCGCAGCATGCCTGCGGCAAGCCACAGCAGGTAGGCCGCACCGGCCCACTTGAGGACGGTGAACGCTGCCGCCGAGGCGGCCAGCAGCGCCGCCAGGCCGAACGCCGCTGCCAGCGCGTGCAGCACGCAGCCGCTGACGATGCCCAGCGCGGCGGCGAGGCCGGCCCGCACGCCGCCCTGCAGGGTGCGCGTCACGGTGAGGGCGAAGTCGACCCCCGGCGTCGCGTTGACGACGAAGACCGTCGCCGCGAACAGCTCGAGCGAGTGCGTGCCGAACATCGCGTGGGGCTGCCCGGTCGTGCTCGCGCCGGCGCCGCCTCAGAGCAGCTCGACCGCCATCGCCGTCGCTTCGCCGCCGCCGATGCAGAGCGCGGCGACGCCCTTCCTCTTGCCGTTCTTGCGCAGGGCGCCGAGCAGGGTGACGACGATGCGCGCGCCGCTGGCGCCGATAGGGTGGCCGAGGGCGACCGCGCCGCCGTGGACGTTGACGATGTCGTGCGGCAGCTTGAACTCGGCCATCGCCGCCATGGTCACCGCCGCGAAGGCCTCGTTGACCTCCCACAGGTCGACGTCGCCGACGGCCCAGCCGGTCTTGCCGAGCAGCTTCTGGATGGCGCCGATCGGCGCCGTCGTGAACAGGTTCGGTGCCTGCGCATGCACCGCGTGACCGACGATGCGGGCGATCGGCTTCAGGCCGAGCCGGGCCGCCGTCGACTCGCGCGTCAGCACGAGCGCGGCCGCGCCGTCGGAGATGCTCGACGACGTCGCGGCGGTGATCGTGCCGTCCTTCTTGAACGCCGCCTTGAGGCCGGCGATCTTGTCGAGCTTGGCCTTGAACGGCTGCTCGTCGTGCTTGACGACGACATCGCCGCCCCTTCCGGCCACCGTCACCGGGGCGATCTCCCAGTCGAAGCTGCCGTTCTCGTTGGCCTTCTTGGCCCGCTCGGTCGAGGCGATGGCGAAGCGGTCCATCGCCTCGCGCGTGAACTGGTACTGGGCGACGCACTCCTCGGCGAACACACCCATGGCGCGGCCGCGGTCGTAGGCGTCCTCGAGGCCGTCGAGCGCCATGTGGTCGTACATCTGGGCGGCGCCGTACTTGATGCCTTTGCGCGCGAACATCAGGTGCGGCGCGTTGGTCATGCTCTCCATGCCGCCGGCGACGACGAGCTGAGCGCTCTCGGCCTTCAGCATGTCGTGCGCGAACATCATGGCGCGCATGCCGGAGCCGCACATCTTCGACAGCGTGACGGCGCCTGCCGACTGCGGCAGGCCGGCGCCGAGCGCCGCCTGGCGCGCCGGCGCCTGGCCCTGCCCGGCCATGAGGCAGTTGCCCATCAGGACCTCGTCGACCGTGTCGCCACCGATGCCGGCGCGATCGACGGCGGCGCGGATCGCCGTCGAGCCGAGCTGGTAGGCAGCGAGGCTGCTGAAATCCCCGAGCAGGCCGCCGATCGGGGTGCGGGCGGCGGAAACGATGACGACGGCGTCGGCCATGGCGGAACTCCTTGGGTCAGCTGGATGCGGTGGATGCGGTGTGTCGCGTTGCGGCGCGCGCGACACGCCGGGACTCGAAGCGCTTCTGCGCCTCGTAGGGAAACACATCATGCACGTAGCCCGCCATGATGCGCTCCTTGTGGCCTTGCCAGAAGGCGGCGTCGAGCAGGTCGGCATGGTGCTTCATGAAGACCTCGCGCACCGCCGGATTGCCGAGCAGGAACGGGCCGAAGGTCTCGGGGAAGACGTCCTTCGGGCCGACCCGGTACCAGACCTCGCCCGACATCTCCTCCTCCTCGTTGCGCGGCTCCGGGATGCGGCGGAAGGTGCAGTCGACGAGGTTCTCGATCTCGTCGTAGTCGTAGAAGACGACCTTGCCGAGTCGCGTCACGCCGAAGTTCTTCCACAGCATGTCGCCCGGGAAGATGTTGGCGCGGACCAGGTCCTTGATCGCATTGCCGTACTCGACCACCACCGCCGCGATCTGCTCCGGCGTCGCGTCCTGCAGGTAGATGTTGAGCGGGATCATGCGTCGCTCGATGTAGGCGTGGCGAATGACGAGCGAGTCGCCGTCCTCCTCGAGCAGGCTCGGGCAGAAGTGCTTCAGCTCGGCGACGAGCTCGTCCTCGAAGCGGTGCCGCGGGAAGGCGACGTCGCTGTACTCGAGCGTGTCGGCCATGCGGCCGACGCGGTCGTGCCGCTTCACGAGCAGGTACTTCGACTGGATCAGCTCGCGCGTGGTCTCCTTGGGCGGCGGGTAGAAGTCCTTGATGACCTTGAAGACGTACGGGAAGCTCGGCAGGTCGAACACCAGCATGACCATGCCCTTGATCCCGGGCGCGATGCGGAACTTGTCGGACGAGTGCCGCATGTGCATCAGCAGGTCGCGGTAGAAGACGCTCTTGCCCTGCTTCTGCAGGCCGAGGGCGCTGTAGATCTCGGAGCGGGGCTTCCTCGGCATCAGCGAGCTCAGGAACTGCACGTAGGCCGACGGCACCTCCATCTGGACCATGAAGTAGGCGCGGGCGAAGCTGAAGACCAGCTGCAGGTCGTCCTCGCCGAAGAGGGCCGCGTCGATGACCAGGCCGCCCGACTCGCCATGGAGCAGCGGCAGCGCGAAGGGGACCTCGGTGAAGCCGTTGATGATCTTGCCGACGATGTAGGCGCCCTTGTTCCGGAAGAAGAGCGACGAGAGCACCTGGATCTGGAAGTTGGCGCGCATGCGGAACTGGCCGAGCTGCGCGGCCACCGCCTCCATCAGGCTGGCCACGTCGCGGTCGAGGTCCTCGAACTCGCGGTCGAGCTGGAAGTTGTGGACGACGCGGTGCCAGGTCTCGACCAGGGTGCCCTGGGTCGGGTAGTAGGCGCGGGAGGTCGGCAGGGCCCCGGGCTCCTCGTTCTCCAGGTGCTCGGTCGAGACGGTCGAGCGGACGAAGATGAAGTCGTTGTGGAAGTAGCTGCGGTGCAGGATCTTGGTCGTCACCGAGTTGAAGAAGGTCTCGGCGAGCTCGGGCTGGTAGTGGCGGATCAGCAGGCCGATGTAGTGCAGCTTGACCTGCTGCCAGACCTCCATCGGCAGCGCCGCGGCGTCGAATTCGGTCTGCAGCCGCTCGGTCGCCTCGGCGACGCGCCGGTCGTAGTACTCGATGCGCTGCGCCTGCGCCCGCTGCTGGCCGGGCCAGTCGGCCGCCTCGAAGCGCGCCTTGGCCTCGGCGCTGGCCTGGCGGAACAGCCGGTAATGGCGATCGAAGCCGTCGAGCATCGCCCGGGCGATGGCGAAGGCGCGCGCGTCGGTGAGCGCGGTGGGGAACATCGGCGCGGCGACGCTCATCCCCGGCTCCGCGCCCTCATCTGGCGCTCGGCCGCGGCCTGCTCGACGAGCACTTCGTCGAGGGTGCGGCGCACGTCGGCCAGGCGCTCCTCGAGCTGGGCCCGGTGCCGGGCCAGGACATCGAGGAAGCGGCGCAGCTGCGGCTCGCTGTCGCGCCGCGTGTCGTACATGTCGAGCAGGTCCTTGACCTCGGCGAGCTTCAGGCCGAGGCGCTTGCCGCGCAAGGTCAGCGTCAGGCGGACGCGGTCGCCGGCGTTGTAGATCCGCTTGCTGCCGGCCCGGCGCGGCCGCAGCAGGCCGCAGTCCTCGTAGAAGCGGATCGCCCGCGTCGTCAGGCCGAACTCGCGCGCCAGCTCGCCGATGGAATGCGTCGGCGCGGCAGCGGCGGGCCTGCGGCGCGCCACGGTCGACGCTGCCGGCTTGGCCGCCGTGGCGCCGGCTTCGGCAGCAGGGGCTCGGGCGCGTGGCAGGGCGGTGGCGGACATCGCGTCTTACACTCGAAGTTGACGTTTACGTAAAGTGTAATTCCACCCATGAACGACCTGGAAAGCCAGCTCGACTATCCCTTCGCCGATGCCCTGCCGGAGCCCGGCGCCGTCATCACGGTGGCTCCCGGCGTCCTGTGGGCGCGCATGGCCCTGCCCTTCCAGCTCAACCACGTCAACGTCTGGCTGCTGCGCGACGAGCTCGCCGACGCCGCGACCGGCGCTTTGCGCCAGGGCTGGAGCATCGTCGACTGCGGCATCGACGATGCGGCGACGCGGGCCGGCTGGCAGCGCATCTTCGAGACCGCACTCGACGGTCTGCCGGTGCTGCGGGTGATCGTCACGCACATGCACCCGGACCACATCGGCTCGGCGCACTGGCTGTGCCAGCGCTGGGACGCGCAGCTGTGGATCAGCGCCACCGACTTCAACATCGCCCGGCTGGCGAGCAGCGCCAGCGCCGGCTTCGGCGGCCCGCTCTCGGCCGCCTTCATGGCCCGGCACGGCATGGCCGCCGACCCCGACGCCGTCGGCCAGGTGCGATCGCGCATCAACTACTACCGCAACCTCGTCCCGGCGGTGCCCGACACCTACCGCCGCCTGCTCGGCGGCAAGACCCTCGCCATCGGCTCGGGCGCCGAGCGCAGCGACTGGATGTGCCACGTCGGCTACGGCCACGCGCCGGAGCACATGTCCTTCCACGACGAGGCGAGGGGCGTGCTGATCAGCGGCGACATGGTCCTGCCGCGCATCTCCACCAACGTCAGCGTCGTCGACGTCGAGCCCGAGGCCGACCCGCTGACGCTCTACCTCGCATCGATCGAGTCGATGCGCTCGATCGACGCCGGCGTCCTGGTCCTGCCGTCGCACGGCCGCCCGTTCCGGGGCCTGCACACGCGCATCGACCAGCTGCGCGACCACCACGATGCTCGCTTCGTCGACGTCCTGCACGCCTGCGGGGACGCGCCGCAGAGCGCGTTCGACCTCGTGCCGGTGCTCTTCAAGCGGGCCCTCGACCTGCACCAGATGACGTTCGCCATCGGCGAGTCGATCGCCCACCTGCACGCGCTGTGGCTGCGCGGCCGGCTGACGCGCCACGTCGATCCGGGCGGCGTGTTCCGCTTCAGCACCGCCTGAGGGCGGCACGGACTCAGCCGAGCTCGGCGAGGCGCTCGCTCTTCAGGTCGCGCCGGGCCGCGTCGACCTCGGGCACGACGGCGCGGACGAGCTCCCAGAAGCGCGTGCCGTGGTTCATCTCGCGCAGGTGCGCGAGCTCGTGCGCGACGACGTAGTCGATCGTCGCCGTCGAGAAGTGGATCAGGCGCCAGTGCAGGCGCACGGCGCCGCTGGCGCTGGCGCTGCCCCAGCGTGTCTGTGCCGACGACAGCGTCAGGCGCGTCACGCGCACGCCGAGCAGCACCGCGAAGTGAGCGCAGCGTGCCTCGAAGATGCGCAGCGCCTCGCGCTGCAGCCAGCTCTGCACGACGTCGCGCAGCTGCTCGGCGCCGGGCTCGCTCGGCAGGCCGACGCGCAGGGTGCCCGGCGCCGACCGCGTCGCCTCCACGAGGACGAGCTGGCCCGAGAGCGCGGGCCGGCGATCGACGACCACGCGCACCGGCTGGCCGAGGTAGCGGATCGTCGTGCCGTCGCGCCAGACGACGCGGGCCGCCATGCTGCGGGCGTTGCGCTCGCGCTGCTCGGCGAGCTTGGCCAGGATCCAGGTCGACTTCTCCTGCAGACCGGCCTCGATGTCGCGCAACGCCACCCAGCGCGGCGCGCTGACCGAGAGGCCTTCGATGCCGATGACGAAGCCGATCGTGCGCCGCCGCGACCGGCGCAGCGCATAGAACACCGTCTGGCCGTCGAGGCAGGTCTGGCGCGTCGCCTGCGGGTGGCGCAGCACGTCCGGCGCGGTGGGCGGCGCCGGCGCGAGGGCGACCTCTTCCGGCGCGTCGAGGCGGTCGCCCGGGTCCTCGAAGAGGCTGCGCTGCAGCACGTCGGCGAGTCGGCGCAGGCTTCGCACGACCGGACCTCCCATCGGTAATCGGGTCCTAGGCCGCCGCCGCGGCGGGCGCACCGCCGGGCTCGTAGGCCTCGGGGTCGAGGCGGCGCATCTCGGCCTCGATCCAGGCCTCGACCTCGCGCATCAGCTCGTCGGCGGCGCGGCCCGTCGAGGCGATCGGCCTGCCGATCGACACGTCGATCACGCCCGGGCTGAGGACGAAGCTCTTGCGCGGCCAGCAGCGCGCCGAGGTCACGGCAATCGGCAGCACCGGGTGGCCGGTCTCGACCGCGAGACGGGTTCCGCCGACCTTGTAGGTGCCCTTGCCGCCGCGCGCCGAGCGCGTCCCTTCCGGGAACATGATCACCCACTTGCCTTCGGCCATGTAGCGGCGGCCCTGCTCGGCGACCTTGCTCCAGGCCTCGGCGCGCTTGCTGCGGTCGATGTGGATCAGGTCCATGCGCGCCATCGCCCAGCCGAAGAAGGGGATGTACAGCAGCTCGCGTTTGAAGACATAGCAGAGCGGCCGCGGCAGGATCGTCGGGAACGCGAAGGTCTCCCACGTCGACTGGTGCTTGGGCAGGACGACGGCGGCGGCGTCGGGCAGGTTCTCGCGGCCGTGCACGCGGGCGCGCACGCCGCAGATCACTCGCGCCGCCCACACCGACAGGGCGAGCCAGCCGGCGAAGTACCAGTAGAGGCGCTCGCCGCGCACGAACAGCGAGTAGACGAGGCCGACCATCGCCCACGGCGCGACGGTGGCGATCATGAAGGCGATGAAGACGCCGGAGCGCAGCACCGCGAGGGCTCGGGCGGCGGTCATGGCAGGCCCCCGAACAGGGAATCCGGCTCCTCGACGCGCACGCCCTGCTTCCGCTCGCCGAGCATGAGGTGGGCCGCGAAGGCCGCCAGGTCGGCATGGACCAGCGTGCCCGGGACCTGCGCCTGGATGGCGCCGATGCCGGCAGCGTCGAGCGCGGCGCCCTTGCCGGTGCGCACCAGGTGCGGCAGGGCGCCGGCCGCCGCGCCGGCCTGCAGGTCGCGCAGCGAATCGCCCACCGCCGGTATCTTGTGCAGGTCGATGCCGTAGCGCTCGCCGATGCGCGTGAACAGACCCGGCCGGGGCTTGCGGCAATCGCAGCCGTCGTCCGGACCGTGCGGGCAGAAGAAGACGGCGTCGATGCGGCCGCCGACTGCCGCGAGCTCCCGGTTCATGCGCGCGTGGATGGCATTGAGGCTGGCCATGTCGAGCAGGCCGCGCGCCAGGCCCGACTGGTTTGTCGCGACCACCGTGTGCCAGCCGGCGTGGTTGAGCCGGGCGATCGCTTCCAGCGCGCCGGGGATCGGCACCCACTCCTCGGCGTTCTTGACGAAGTCGTCACGATCCTCGTTGATCGTGCCGTCGCGGTCGAGGATCACGAGCTTCATGGCCGCGCCCTCATTGCGCCAGCCGCGACAGGTCGGCGACGCGGTTCATCGTCGTGCGCAGCATGGCGAGCAAGGCGAGCCGGTTGGCACGCACCGCGGGCGCGTCGACGTTGACCATGACCTGGTCGAAGAAGGCGTCGACCGGCAACTTGAGGCCGGCGAGCAGGCGTAGCGACTCGTCGTAGCGGCCGGCCCGGAAGGCGGCGTCGGCCTGGCCGCCGAGGCCGCGCAGCGCGTCCGCGAGGCCGATCTCGGCCGGCTCCGTGAAGAGCGCCGCGTCGATGCCGCCGCTGCCGCTGTCGCCGCTCTTCTTGAGGATGTTGCCGACGCGCTTGTTGGCCGCAGCGAGAGCCGGCGCCTCGGGGAGGGTCAGGAAGTCGCGCACCGCGTGGATGCGATCGAGCGTCTCGTGCAGCGGCGGCCGCGGGCCGAGCACGGCGTCGACCACGCGCGTCTCGAACAGGGAGGAGAGCTGGTGGAAGCGCCGCTCGAAGATGAAGTCCTCCAGCTCGTCGACTACCTGCGCACCGAGGGCCGGATCGAAGGTCTGCGCCGCCCGCTCCAGCAGCTCGCGCAGCGACAGTGGCGGCGTCGTCGAGGCGGCGCTGACCCGCTCGAAGGCGTTGATCAGCGTCAGTGCGTTTCGGCGCAAGGCGAACGGGTCCTTGTCCCCGGTCGGCTTCAGGCCGATGCCCCAGATGCCGACCAGGCTCTCGGCCCGGTCGGCGATGAGCAGCGCGTCGGCCACGAGGTTCGTCGACGGCCCTTCCTCGCGGCCTCGCTGGTTCACGTACTGGTTGCGGATCGCCTGCACCACGTCGGCCGGCTCGCCATCGTGCGCCGCGTAGTAGCCGCCCATGATCCCCTGCAGCTCCGGGAACTCGCCGACCATGTCGGTGAGCAGGTCGGCCTTGGCGAGAAGCGCGGCGCGGTCGGCGCGCCCGACGTCGGCGCCGATCCGCTCGGCGACCCAGCGCGCGACGTCGCGCACGCGCGACACCCGCGCGCCCTGGCTGCCGAGCTTGCCGTGGTAGACGACCCTGTCGAGCGCCGGCACGCGCGACGCGAGTGTCTTCTTGCGGTCCTGGTCGAAGAAGAA
>NZ_JANODC010000277.1:0-1805 GCF_031412495.1 Rhizobacter sp.
GCGTTTCATCTGCGGCACGCAAGACCTGCACAAGACGCTCGAAGCCCGGCTGGCGCGCTTTCTCGGCACCGAAGACGCGATCCTCTACGCAGCGGCCTTCGATGCCAACGGCGGCCTGTTCGAGCCGCTGTTCGGCGAAGACGACGCGATCATCAGCGACGAGCTCAACCACGCCTCGATCATCGACGGCATCCGTTTGTGCAAGGCGCGGCGCTTTCGCTACAAGCACAACGACATGGCCGACCTCGAGCGCTGCCTGGCCGAAGCCGCCGCGGGGGGTGCGCGCTTCAAGCTGGTGTTCAGCGACGGCGTGTTCTCGATGGACGGCACCATCGCCCGGCTCGACGAGATGCGTGAGCTGTGCGACCGCTTCGACGCGCTGCTCGGCATCGACGAATGCCACGCCAGCGGCTTCATGGGCGCACGCGGGCGCGGCACGCACGAACACCGCGGCGTCTTCGGCCGCGTCGACATCATCACCGGCACGCTCGGCAAGGCACTCGGCGGCGCCTCCGGCGGCTTCACCGCGGCCAGCAAGCCGGTGGTCGAACTGCTGCGCCAACGCTCGCGGCCCTACCTGTTCTCGAACACGCTGATGCCGGCCATCGCCGGCGCCTCGATCGCGGTGCTCGACCTGCTGGAGGCCGACACCACGCTGCGCGACAAGCTCGAAGACAACACGCGCTGGTTCCGCCGGGCCATCGGCGCGGCCGGATTCGACATCAAACCCGGCGAGCACCCGATCGTGCCGATCATGGTGCACGACGCGGTGCTGGCCCAGCGCCTGGCCGCCCGCCTGCTCGAGCTCGGCGTCTACGTCGTCGGCTTCTTCTTCCCGGTGGTGCCCAAGGGACAGGCGCGCATCCGCGTGCAGCTGAGCGCCGTGCACGAGCGGGCGCAACTCGAAGCCGCCGTCGCCGCCTTCACGCAAGCCGGCCGCGAGCTCGGGTTGGTCCCATGAAGATCCTGCTCATCGGCGCCAACGGCCAGATCGGCACAGAACTGGCGGCCGAGCTGGCGCGCCGGCACGGCAACGCCGCCGTCGTCACGAGCGACCTGGCTCCGCAGGGCCGCGTGCCCGGCTTGGCGCACGAGGCGCTCGACTGCACCGACATCGGCGCGCTCACCACGCTGGTCGAACGCCATGCCATCACCCAGGTCTACCACCTCGCCGCGGCCCTCTCGGCGCGCGGCGAGAAGCATCCGATGTGGGCCTGGGACCTGAACATGAAGGGCCTGCTCAACGTGCTCGAGGTGGCGCGCTCGCACCAGCTCGAACGCATCTTCTGGCCCAGCTCGATCGCCGCCTTCGGGCCCGGCACGCCGCAGCAGCGCACGCCGCAGCACGCCGTGATGGACCCGAGCACCGTCTACGGCATCAGCAAGCTGGCCGGGGAGGGCTGGTGCGCCTGGTACCACGCGCAGCACGGCGTCGATGTGCGCAGCCTGCGCTACCCGGGCCTCATCAGCTGGAAGACGCCGCCCGGCGGCGGCACCACCGACTACGCGGTCGAGATCTTCCATGCCGCGCTGAAGCAAGGCCGCTACACCTGCTTCCTCAAAGAAGACCAGGCTTTGCCGATGATGTACATGCCCGACGCGATCCGCGCCACGCTCGAGCTGATGGAAGCGCCCGCGGCGAACGTGCGCGAACGCCGATCGTACAACCTGGCCGGCACCAGCTTCACGCCCTTGGAGATCGCCGCGGCGATCAGGCAGCGCCTGCCGCACGTCACGATGGACATCGCGCCCGACTTCCGCCAAGCCATCGCCGCCAGCTGGCCGCGGTCGATCGACGACAGCGC
>NZ_JANODC010000278.1:0-2382 GCF_031412495.1 Rhizobacter sp.
CATCGCGCTGGCGCGGCTCGAGGCCGGCGAGCTGGTGGTGCGATCGCTGTCCCAGCGCGCCTGACACGCACTTTTTTCGCACACTTTCGAGCACAGGACCGCACCGCATGGCCAAGATCATCGTCGTCTCCTCCGGCAAGGGCGGCGTCGGCAAGACCACCACCAGCGCCAGCGTCGCTTCGGGTTTGGCGCTGCGCGGCCACAAGACCGCGGTGATCGATTTCGACGTCGGCCTGCGCAACCTCGACCTGATCATGGGCTGCGAGCGCCGCGTGGTCTACGACCTGATCAACGTGATCCAGGGCGAAGTCAACCTTTCGCAGGCGCTGATCAAGGACAAGCACACCGACCACCTCATGGTGCTGGCGGCTTCGCAGACGCGCGACAAGGAGGCGCTGACGCAGGAAGGCGTCAAGCGCGTGCTCGACGAGCTGGCCGCGATGGGCATGGAGTACATCGTCTGCGACTCGCCGGCCGGCATCGAGACCGGTGCGCTGCTGGCCATGCACTATGCGGACGAGGCGATCGTCGTGACCAACCCGGAGGTTTCGTCGGTGCGCGACGCCGACCGCATCCTGGGCATGCTGGCTTCGAAGACGCAGCGCGCGATCGATGGCGGCAAGAACGGCGTCGAGCCGGTCAAGGAACACCTGCTGATCACGCGCTACAACACGGCCCGGGTGGCCGGCGGGCAGATGCTGTCGATCGACGATATCCAGGAGATCCTGCGCATCCCGCTGCTCGGCGTGATCCCCGAGTCGGACAGCGTGCTGAACGCGTCGAACCAGGGCGTGCCGGTGATCCACATGAAGGGCAGTGCCGTGGCCGAAGCCTACAAGGACGTGATCCGCCGATTTCTCGGCGAAAGCCGCGAGATGCGCTTCACGCAGAAGTCACGCCCCAACCTGTTCCAGCGCCTGTTCGCCAGGGGCTGATGCGATGTCGCTGCTTTCCTACCTGTTCGGTCCCCGCAACGCCTCGGCCCAGATGGCCAAACAACGCCTGCAGCGCGTCCTCGCCGCCGAGCAGAGCCCGCGGGCGGCACGCCGGCCCGACTACTTTCCGGCACTGCAGCGCGAGCTCCTCGGCGTTGTGTCGAAGTACGTCAAGGTGCAGCCGCGCGACATCAAGCTGCGCTTCGAGCGTGACCGCGAGACCGATGTGATCCGCGTCAAGATCGAGCTGCGTCAGGCGCGCATTTGACGCACGGCGATGGCCGGCAGGGGCTGCTGCTGGTCGTTCAAGCGGGAGAGTCGGGCAAGCGCAGCAGCTCGGCCTGGCCGCCGCTGTACGGGCCCATGCCGACAAATCCGTAGGCGGCGCCGGTGTCTTCTTCGAGAGCCTCGTCGATCAGTTCTTCGCCAATGGCCTTGCGCCCGCACGGGTAGAAAATTTCCTCTTCAATCTGCGCATGCACGGTCAGGCGTTTCGTCCTCGGACAGGGCGTCGTATTCGATGAACATCGCTTTGACGGCCTTGTGGTCGCCGTCGAGCAGGTCCACTGCGTGCAACCCGCGTTCCCGAACCCCTAGACCCTGAAAGAACCGGCATGAATCGATTCAGCGTCCTCATCGCGGCCACCCTCCTCGTCTCCGGCTGCGCGCTGCGATCGCTGGAACCCGGCGCCCCGATCGAATCGGCGCGCGAGCGCCTGGGGCGACCGGCAGTCGAGCATGCCCTGCCCGACGGCGGCCGCCGCCTGCTGTACCCCATGGGCTTGCAGACCTACGCGCTGGAGTTCGATCTGCAGGGCCGGCTCGCGCGTTCGGAGAACGTGCTCGACGAGGCGCACTTCGCGCGCATCGCGCCGGGGATGTCGCGCGACGAGGTGCGGCGACAGCTCGGCAACCCCAGCCGGGTCTGGGGCGTTCGCTATCGCAACCAGAGCGTCTGGTCGTACAGCTTCGACGACCTGTTCTGCCGGCAATTTCACGTCGGCCTGACACCCGAGGGCGCGGTCGACGACACCAGCTACGGCCCCGACCCGCGCTGCGAAGAACGGCGCTTCTTTCCCGACTGAAGTGGAGCCCCCAAGCTCGCTTCGCTCCACGCGAAGCCAGAGGCTTCGCTAGCTTGGCCGTCCAAGTCCGCGCAGGCGGACTTGGAGCCGCGGCCCGCGCCCCCCCGAGGGCGCCGCCCGCCAACGGCCCGGCAGAGCCGGTTCCGTGGCGGGAAGCTTGGTTTGCGCAGCGGCGTGGCGAGCTGAATTGCCTGCTCAACCCGCCTTGGCAGCCGTGCGGAACAGGCAGCGCCGGTAGCGCTCCTCGACGCGCTGGGCGAACCAGGCGGTGGTGAGCTTGCGCGTGATCTTGGCGCCGGCGAGCTCGATCTGCGGCACCTGGGCGCGCGGCAGTGGCTTGCCTTGCAGCTTGTCTGCGAGCG
>NZ_JANODC010000279.1:0-5952 GCF_031412495.1 Rhizobacter sp.
TCCATCATCGGCGCGACCGACAATGCCAGAGGCTCTGGGTCGAAGAGGCGTCGAGCATCGTCAGCGGTCCGTCCCGGGGGCGGCGGATCAGGCGTCGCGGCGCAGCCAGACCCAGCCGAGCAACAGCACGACGACCAGGAGGGCGAGCCAGGCCCCCGAGCTGCGCCGCGGCACCTCGCCCGGCGAGAGGCCGTTCTCCGCATCCGTGCGATGGCGCCCGGTTCCCTCGACCGCGTCCCTCGCCTGCTCGAGGCCGAGGCCGGTCTGATCGCGAAGCGTCTGTACCGCCTGCCGGACCCGGCCCTTGCGCAGGGCATCGGCGATGAAGCTCGCACCGGTGCCGGGCCGCTGGGTCTGGCGGTTCCTGTCCGGTGGGCGTGGTGCTGAGCTCATGGCTTGTCTCCGGAAGCGTTCGTCAGGCGCGCCGGGCGACGGCCTCGATGCCGGCCGTGAAGCGCGGCCACAGCGCGGCGGGCAGATCGTGGCCCATGCCGTCGACGACGTCCAGCGTCGCGCCCGGAACGCGCCGGGCGAGGTCGCGCCCCGCGGCCACCCGCACGAGCGCATCGGCAGCGCCATGGACGACGTGCGTGGGCACGCCGATACCGGCCAGGAGCGGCGAGCGGTCGCCGTCGGCAGCGATGGCGACCATCTGCCGCGCCGTGCCGGCGGGGCGGTGCGAGCGCTGCACGGCCCTCGTGAAGCGGGCGCGGAGCTCGTCCTTGGGCGTCGGATAGGCGGGGCTGCCGATCAGGCCGTAGAAGCCGACGTAGTGCTCGACGATGCCGGCCACCGACTTCGGGTCCTTCGGGCGCGACACGAGCGCGCTGCGCACCTGCAGCGACGGCCCGGGCAGGCGGCGCGAGCCGCTGCTCGTCATCATCAGGGTCAGGCTCTTCACGCGCTTCGGCTCGGCGAAGGCCAGATGCTGGGCGATCATGCCGCCCATCGATGCGCCGCAGACGTGGGCGCTGCCGATGCCGAGCGCATCCAGGACGCCGAGGCTGTCAGCGGCCATGTCGGCCAGCGTGTAGGGAGCCCGGACCGTCAGGCCGAGCGCGTGGCGCAGCGAGTCGGCGGCGAGGTTCGGCACGCCGGCGTGGTCGAAGCCCTGGCTGAGACCGATGTCGCGGTTGTCGAAGCGCACGACGCGAAAGCCGCGCTCGACCAGCCGGGCCACGAACTCGTCGGGCCAGCCTAGCAGCTGCATGCCGAGGCCCATGATCAGGAGGAGGGGCTCGCCCGACCGCGGCCCGTGGTCCTCGACCTCGACCGCGATGCCGTTGGCACGGATGCGCATCGACTCAGCCGGCCGCGGCCGGCACCGGCGCAGCGGTCCGGAAGAACCAGCGGCGCGGGCCCGACACCTCGAACGGGCGCCACTGGCCCGTCGGCTGGGCGAGCCGGTCGGCAATGGCGTAGAGCGCCAGCGGGTTCATGCTCATGCCGACGTGGCTGGACGGGACCTCGATGTTCTCGGCCAGCGGGCCGGGCTCGTTGAGGCTGCAGCGCCAGGACACGACGCCGTCGCTGCGGGAGAAGATCGAGGTCGTCGGCACCGGCGGCGGGCGGCGCACGTGGGCCATGAGGCGCGGGTCGCCGACGCGGTCGCCGCTCAGCAGCTCGTACAGGCGCCAGGCGTTGGTCGCCTTCGGGGGGCCGGTGAACGGCGTGCCCAGGGTGATGACGCAGCGCGTCGACTCCGGGCGGAGCTTGGCCATCTCGCGCGCATAGAGCCCGCCTAGGCTCCAGCCGATCAGGCTGGCCGGCCGCCCATGCCGCGCGACGAAGCGCTGAACGTCGTCGGCACAGCGTTCGATGACGCCGCTGCGCGGGCCGAGGTTGACGCCCTGCCCCCACGCTTCGGCGGCGTAGCCCAGCCGGCGCAGGAAGCGGCGCAGCGGCAGCGTCGCCAGGTCGCCGGCCGCCATGCCCGGAAACACCATCACCGGATGGCCGTCGCCGCGCGGCAGCTTGCGCAGCCACGGCCGCGCGAGGAGGAGGGACGCGAGCTCGGCGGGGGCGCGCGCCTCGAGCAGCACGAGCACGGCGTTCGGGCTGCGCGGGGCGCCGGCATCACGGGCTTCGCCGGCCGACGGTACGCGAGGCGCTCTCACGCGGGCCCCGTGACACGCCGCGCCCGGCGCAAGGCAAACGCCTCGTTCGCCACCAGTGCGCCCACCACCAGGGCGCCGCCGACGAGGACGTGGCGCCCCGGCGTCTCCGCCGCGAAGAGCCACGTCCATGTGACCCCGAAGATGATCTCGAGCAGCGACAGCAGGGCCGCCTCCGGCGCGGCGAGCACGCGCGCCGCAGCCACCGAGACCAGGCAGGGGATCGCCAGCTGGCCGACGCCGAGCGCGGCTAGCAGGCCGAGGTCGTGCGCCGTGGCCTGGAACGGCAGCGACGGCACCAGCGTGGCGACGCTCGACAGCACGGCGCCGATCAGCACCGCCGGCAGCAGGTCGCCGCCGCCGCGCCCGCTCTTCTGGATCGCCGTCCAGTTGACGGCCGCAGCGATGGGGACGGCGAGCGCGATGGCGATGCCGGCCAGGTGGCCCCCGCCCGCGGCGCCGAGCTCGTGGGCGTACATCCAGCCGATGCCGACGCCGGCGGCGACGATGGCGCCCCAGGTGCGCGCCGGCAGCCGCTGGCCGATGACGACGCGCGCGACCAAGGCCGTGAGGAGCGGTGCCACCGCCATCGTCACGAGCACGTTGGCCACCGTCGTCATCGTGATCGCGACCATGAAGGCGGTGAACATCACGGCCCAGCACAGGCCCGAGATCCAGAGGATGGCCCCGCCTTCGCGCAGCGTGCGCGCCAGGGCGCCGAAGCCGCGCAGGAACCCGAGCAGGACGACGAGGGCGACGGCGTTGAAGAAGCTGCGCCAGAACGTCGCCTCGAAGCTGGCCGCCGACTCCAGGTGGCGAGTGACGACACCGGCCGTGCTCCACAGCAGCGTCGCCATCAGCATCGAAGCGACGGCGCGTCCGTGCGTCATGCCGGCAGCCCCAGCCGAGAGGAACCTAGTAATCGCTGCCGACGCTGCCCGGCGCCAGGTTGTCGAACTTGGTCAGCGGCTTGAGGAAGGTGAGCCTGAAGGTGTCGGTCGGGCCGTTTCGCTGCTTGGCGATGATGATCTCGGCCACGCCGGGCTCCTTGGAGTCCTTGTTGTAGTACTCGTCGCGGTAGATGAACATGATGACGTCGGCGTCCTGCTCGATGGCGCCCGACTCGCGTAGGTCGCTCATCATCGGCCGCTTGTCGGTGCGCGACTCGACGCTCCGGTTGAGCTGCGACAGCGCGATCACCGGGCACTTCAGCTCCTTGGCGAGCGACTTCAGCGAGCGCGAGATCTCGCCGATGACGGTGGCCCGGTTCTCGTCGTTGCCGTCGCTGCCGCTCATCAGCTGCAGGTAGTCGACGATGATCAGGCCGAGCTGCCCGCACTGGCGCGCCTGCCGCCGGGCGCGCGCGCGCAGCTCGCTCGGGCTCAGCGACCCGCTCTCGTCGATGAAGAGGCTCACCTTGCCGAGCTTTTCTACCGCCTCGGACAGGCGCCCCCACTCGTCGTCGCGCAGGGCGCCGGTGCGCAGGTGGTTCTGGTCGATGCGGCCGAGCGAGCCGACCATGCGCAGGGCCAGCTGCGAGGCGCCCATTTCCATCGAGAAGACGACCACCGGCAGGCCTTCGCGGACGGCGACGTGCTCGCCGATGTTGAGCGCCAGGGCCGTCTTGCCCATCGACGGCCGCGCCGCCAGCACGATCAGGTCGCCGGCCTGCAGCCCGGCGGTGAGCCGGTCGAGGTCGTAGAAGCCGGTGCGCACGCCGGTGACCTCTTCGGCGCCGTTCTCGTGCAGCTCGTTGACGCGGTCGATGAGCTGGACGACGAGCGCGTCCATGCTCTGGAAGCCCTGCCGCGAACGCGAGCCCTCCTCGCCGATGCGGAAGATCTTGCCCTCGGCCTCGTCGAGGATCTGCGCCACCGGCCGGCCCTGCGGGTTGAAGGCGCTGGTCGCGATCTCGTCGCTCGCCGACACCAGCTTGCGCAGCACCGATCGCTCGCGGACGATCTCCGCGTAGCGCCGGATGTTGGCCGCGCTCGGCACGCTTTGCGCGAGCGCGTTGAGGTAGACCAGGCCGCCGCAATCCTCGGCCTTGCCCAGGCTCTGCAGCTGCTCGAACACGGTGATGACGTCGGCCGGCTTGCTCGCGTTGACGAGTGCGGACGTCGCCGCGTAGATGAGCCGGTGCTCGAAGCGATAGAAGTCGGACTCGGTGAGCAGGTCGCCGACCCGGTCCCACGCGCCGTTGTCGAGCAGCAGCCCGCCGAGCACGCTCTGCTCGGCTTCCACGGAATGAGGTGGGATCCTCAGGCGGGCGACGTCTTCGTCGGGTCGGGCGTCGCGGGGCGCACCCGCCGGCGAGAAGATGGCAGACATCGGGAAATCATAAAGGCGCCCACGCCGGCGCCGGTGGACAACGCTGTGGACAGCCGCTGCACCGCCGGTGGAAACACAAAAAAGAAAAGGGCTCCAAAGGAGCCCGCCCCTCCCTCTCGGAGGGAGGGGAGCGCAGCGGGGAGGGAGCAGCCCTGGAAACTCCCTTGCGGAGCAAGGGAGGGAGCAGCCCTGACCGCCGAACGGCAAGACCGGCGGAGCCGCCGGCTCAGCCGGTCTCGCCGAGGACCACGACCTTCACCTCGACCACCACGTCGGTGTGCGGCGCCACGGTCACCGTGTGCTCGCCGACGGTCTTCAGCGGCCCGGTGGGCATGCGGACCTGCGCCTTGGTGACCTTGAAGTCGATGCGGTTCAGCGCATCGGCGACGTCGGCATTCGTGACCGAGCCGAACAGGCGGCCGTCGACGCCCGCCTTCTGCGTGATGTGGACCGTGCGGCCGCTCATCTTTTCGCCCAGGGCCTGCGCCGCGGCGAGCCGCGCGGCGGCGACCTTCTCCAGGTCGGCGCGCTTGTCCTCGAACTCCTTGATCGCCGCCGGCGTGGCCCGACGGGCGACGCGCGTGGGGATCAGGAAATTGCGGGCGTAGCCGTCCTTGACCTTGACCACCTCGCCGAGCTCGCCGAGGTTGACGACCTTGTCCAACAGAATGACTTGCATGGCGTCGTCCTCAGACCTTGTGCTGGTCGCTGTACGGCAGCATCGCCAGGAAGCGCGCGCGCTTGATGCACGTCGTCAGCTGGCGCTGGAAGAAGGCGCGCGTCCCGGTCAGGCGGGCCGGCGTGATCTTGCCGTTCTCGTTGATGAAATCGCGCAAGGTGTCGATGTCCTTGTAGTCGATCTCCTTGACGCCGGTGACCGTGAAGCGGCAGAAGCGCTTGCGACGGAACAGCAGCGACTGGGTGTTGCGCTTGGGCTTGCGGTCCTTGGAGAACCGACCTTTACCGCGGGGCGGGGGCATGTGATGACCTCTCTATTTCAATTCGATGGACTGGATGTGGAAGACGATTCCGCGGCCGTTACGCTGCGATCCGAGGAAGCCCTGGAAGTCGTGCTCGACGCCGAGCTCGGCTTTCTCGAGCATCTCGGTGACGGCGCCGACGGCCCGGCCGCGAATCTCGAACGCGAGCTTGCGGACGCTGTCGGGCTGGCTGATCCTGGACTCGTGCCGGAGGCTCACGTCGAGGGCCGGAAGGCCGGCCGGCGTGAACCGCAATGCACCGCGCTCGACGATCCGCGCCGTCATCGCGACGCTGTTCGTCAGCTCGCCGCCTCCTGGGGCGCACGGCGCGACTCCTGGCGCGATTCCTCGCGGTCGACCGCCTTCATCATCACCGAGGGCGTCGTCTCCGCACGGTCCTTCAGGACCGTGAGGTGGCGCAGCACCGCGTCGTTGAAGCGGAAGCCCGTCTCGAGCTCGTCCAGCACCTTGCTGTCGCACTCGATGTTGATGCACAGGTAGTGCGCCTTGGCGAGCTTCTGGATCAT
>NZ_JANODC010000280.1:0-5542 GCF_031412495.1 Rhizobacter sp.
CCTCTGGATCGACCTGTCGCCGCACCAGGTGCGGCTGGTCGAGTCGCCGCTCGACATCCGCGACGCCCTGCGCGAGCAGATGGGCAGCAGCGCCAAGGCCTGGATCTTCACCTCGGCGACGCACGGCGACTACGAACGCCTGGGCTGGGAAACCGAGAGCCCGGGTCTCGAGGCGGCGCGCATCGTCCGTCTCGGCAGCCCCTTCGAGTACCGCCGGAATGCGCGCGTGTTCGTGCCGCGCGAGTTCCCGCAGCCCAGCGAGCCCGGTCACCCGAAGGCGGTCGCGGCCCTCGCGGCGCGATGTGCGGGAGCCCTCGGCGGCCGCACCTTCGTCCTGACGACGACCTTGCGCTCGCTGCAGGCCGTCGGTGCACAGCTGAAAGTGGAGTTCGATGCCGCTGGCGAGGCGATCGAGGTCCTGGTCCAGGGCCAGGGCTCCAAACGCCAGCTGATGCAGCGCTTCCTCGACGCAGCGCATGCCGTGCTGGTGGGCTCGCAAAGCTTCTGGGAAGGCGTCGACGTCCCCGGCGAGGCGCTGCAGTGCGTGATCATCGACAAGCTGCCGTTTCCGCCGCCCAACGACCCGCTCGTCGAAGCCCGCGTCAAGCGCCTGGAGGCGGGCGGTCGCAATGCCTTTGCCGAGTACTTCGTGGCCGAGGCCGCGGTGTCGCTGAAGCAGGGCGCCGGGCGGCTGATCCGCAGCGAGACCGACCGCGGCCTGCTGGTCGTCTGCGACCCGCGCATGGCCAACATGGGCTACGGGCGCCGCCTCTTCGCGGCCTTGCCGCCCATGGCTCGGGCGAGCGACGAGGTCGAGGCGCTCGCCTGGCTGCGCGAGCTCGCCGGCGAGCCCGTCAGCCCGTGACCGTGCCTACCAGAGCTGCCACCAGCGGCTCTTGCGGCCGGTGACGCCGGTCCTCGCGACGGTCGAGTTCGGGAAGTTCGTCTCCATCACCCGCTTCGCGTCGTCGCGCAGCTGCGTCAGGCCGAGCTGGTCGTAGCTCTGCACGAGAATAAACAGCGCTTCCTCACTCGAGGGCGACTGCTGGAACTCCTGCACCGCCTGCTGCGCCCGGTTCGCCGCGGCGACGTAGGCGCCGCGCCGATAGTAGTAGCGGGCGACGTGCACTTCGTAGGCGGCGAGCGAATTGACGATGTAGTTCATGCGCAGGCGCGCGTCGTCGGCGTAGCCGGACTTCGGGAACTGCTCGATCAGCTGCTTGAACGACTGGTACGCGTCGCGCGAGGCCTGCTGGTCTCGCTCCGACAGATCCTGGCTCGCCAGGTTGCCGAACAGGCCCAGGTTCTCGTTGAAGTTGACGAGGCCTTGCAGGTACATCGCGTAGTCGAGGGCCGGGCTCGTCGGATGGAGCTTGATGAAGCGCTCCAGCGTCGACAGCGCCTGCGCCTTCTCGCCGTTCTTCCAGAGCAGGTAGGCGCGTTCGATCTGCGCCTGCTGCGCCAGCACCGAGCCGGCGGCACGGCCTTCGAGGCGCTCGTACAGCCGGGTCGCTTTGTCGAGGTTGCCCGCTGCCGCTTCTTCCTTGGCTTCGGCGTACAGGCGCTCCGCCGACCAGCGGCTGGTCTCGTCGCGCGGCGTGGTGTCGCACCCGGCAAGGAAGGCAGCCGCCCAGATCGTCGACACTGCGATGGGCCAGCGAAGGCCGAGGGAAGGAAGTCTCATGCGGAGGGGACTTGAGCGGTCACGCGGACGCGCCGGCGGGTGAGAGGGAGATCGAATTTTATGCTCGACAACGTCGTCGCCGATGACGAGGCCCCGGAAGTCCGCGAGGGGCTGGTCGCCGCCGAGCAGCACGGCGAGCGGCTCGACAAGGCCGTCGTCGCGCTGGTGCCGGAGTTCTCGCGCAACCACCTGCAGGACCTGATTCGGCACGGCTGGGCCCGTCTCGACGGCGGCGTGGCGACCAGCCCGGCGCAACGCGTGCGCGCCGGCCAGCAACTCGCAGTCACGCTGCAGCCGACGGCCGAGAGCCGCGCCTATCGACCCGAAGCCCTGCCGCTCGCGATCGTCCACGAGGACGAGGACGTCCTGGTCATCGACAAGGCGGCCGGCATGGTGGTGCATCCGGCAGCAGGCAACTGGTCGGGCACCGTGCTCAACGCGCTCCTGGCACGCGATGCGGCGAGCGCCGGCCTGCCGCGCGCCGGCATCGTGCATCGGCTCGACAAGGACACCTCGGGCCTGATGGTCGTCGGGCGCACGCTGGCGGCCGTTACGTCGCTCGTGCGCGCCATGGCGGCGCGCGAGGTGAAGCGTCGCTACCTCGCGATCGCGCAGGGCGTGCCGCCGGCGAGTCCCTTCAGCATCGAGGCGCCGATCGGGCGCGACCCGAAGCTGCGCACGCGGATGGCGGTGGTGGAGTCCGGCAAGCCGGCCCGCACCGACGTCGAGCGGATGGCCGTGCGCGACGGGCTCGCCGCGCTGCGCTGCATCCTGCACACCGGCCGCACGCACCAGATCCGGGTCCATCTGGCGTGGCGCGGCTGGCCGCTGGTCGGCGATCGCTTGTACGGTGGCCTGCCGGCAGCCGGCATGCAACGACAGGCGCTGCATGCCACCGAGCTCGGCTTCGCCCATCCGCGCAGCGGCCTGCCGATGGCGTTCAAGGCCGCACCGCCTGCCGATCTCGCGGCGGCCTGGGGTTTCGTCACGGATCGGCCGCCGGAGTGAGCGGCGGCCAGCCGCGACAGGCGGCTACAATCGCCCGATTCCCTTTCGATGCGAACGGCCCCGGCGGCGGGAACGCCCCGCCTGGCCTTCGAGGAACCATCGAAACGTGACCGCACCCGAGGGTGCAACCGACCCCGCGAGCAAGCCGCTCCCGAACCCGCCGCGTCCCCGCGTGGCCGAGGATTTCACGACGACATGAACACCCTGGATGCCAAGCGCGTCCTCGAGGCAGCGCTCATCTGCTCCACGCACCCGATGCCGTTGCGCGAGTTGGGCGCGTTGTTTGCCGACGAGGTGGGCCTCGACACCCTGCGAAGCCTGCTCGAGCAGCTCGTCGAGGAATGCAGCGGTCGAGGCGTGGAGCTGGTTTGCGTTGCCTCCGGCTGGCGCTACCAGAGCCGTCCGGAGATGGCTTCCTACCTAGCACGGCTGAATCCGGACAAGCCGCCCCGGTATTCCCGTGCGCTGCTCGAGACCCTCGCCATCATTGCGTACCGCCAACCCGTGACCCGAGGAGACATCGAGGATGTCCGCGGCGTTGCCGTGGCCAGCTCGATCGTCAAGCAGTTGGAGGACCGCGGCTGGGTCGAAACCATCGGCTACCGCGATGCGCCCGGCCGGCCGGCCCTGCTGGCGACCACCCGGCAGTTCCTCGACGACCTGGGCCTCTCTGGCCTCGATCAACTGCCCACGCTGGAAGGCGCGGACGGCATCCCGACGGCGCTTGCTGCGGCGCTGCCGGCCGCCGAGTCGCAAGCGCTGCTCGCCTTCGCCGCGGTGGAGGCCGACGCGTCGCCAGCCAGCTCGGTGTCGCCTCATCCGTCGCCTGACGCGCAGGCGTCGACGTTCCCGCCGTCCGACACCCTGCCCACCGACTCCCCGCCCACCGACTCCCCCCCGCCCGATCCCGCCCTGGAAGCGCACGCATGAATGCACCTGTCGATCCGTCCCTGCCCGTCGGCCGCGAAAGTGACCGGGAGGGCGACGTCTCCAGCGCCGAAGCGCCCGCGCCAGCGCCGCGGCGGCGTCGCAAGCCAGCCCCCGGCGCAGCCGCTGCGGGCACGGAGGCGGTGCCGTCCGGGAGCGACGGCGGAACTCCGTCTGGCGAAGGGAGCGGTCCCCCGGTCCACCCAGGGCCCGCGTCCGCTGCCGAAGCCCGGAGCCCATCCGGAGATCGCGGGCCGGATGGACCGGATGAAGATGGCAGGCGAGCGGCTCCGGAAGGTCAGGGGAGCGAAGGCGGCGATGGCGCTCCCGACGGCCCGCGCAGCCGCCGGCGCAATCGGCGCGACCGGCGCGGGCGAGGCGAGCGGGGCGACGATCGAGGGCCGGCGCGGGAGATGTTCTTCCCGCCGAACTTCGAAGGTCCGCTGCCGAGGCACATGCACTCGGTGCCGGCGCCCGAGGCCGGCGAGGTCTTTGCGCACGTCGTCTCCGGCGATTTCGACGCCGAGGTCGAGAACGCAGTCGGCGAAGTCGAGACAGCCATCGAGGAACCGGCCAAGCGCGTGCTCGCCCCCGAGCCCGACGCGCCCAAGCTGCACAAGGTCCTGGCCCAAGCGGGAGTCGGCTCGCGCCGCGACATGGAGGAGTGGATCCAGGAGGGACGCATCACCGTGAACGGCGAGCCTGCGCATACCGGCCAGCGCATCTCCTTCGGCGATCGCATCGAGGTCAACGGCAAGCCCGTTCGCCTGCGCATCGTCCCGCCGCCGGCGCGCATCATCGCGTACCACAAGCCGGTCGGCGAGATCGTCACCCACGACGATCCGGAGAACCGGCCGACGGTGTTCCGCCGCCTGCCTCGCCTGCAGCAGGGCAAGTGGCAGTCGGTCGGGCGGCTGGACATCAACACCGAGGGCCTGCTCCTTTTCACGACCTCGGGCGGCCTCGCCAACCAGCTCATGCATCCGCGCTTCGGCGTCGAGCGCGAGTACGCGGTGCGCGTGGTCGGCACGCTCGACGCCGAGTCGCGGGGGCGTCTGCTCGAAGGCGTCGAGATCGAGGGTCAGCGGGCGGCCTTCAAGTCGATCGAGAACGGCGGCGGCGAAGGCCTCAACCAGTGGTACCGCGTCGTCATCACCGAAGGTCGCAACCGCGAGGTGAGGAAGCTGTTCGACGCCGTCGGCCTGACGGTGAGCCGCCTGATCCGCATCCGCTACGGCACCGTCGTGCTGCCGCACGGCCTGAAGCGCGGCGTCTGGGTCGACCTTGGCGAGAACGACGTGCGGGCGATCCGGCGCCTCGCCTCGGGCGCCCCCGGCGAGCGCGAAGCCCGCCCGGACGAGCGCGGCGACGGCGGTCCGAAGCGGCGCGACGAACGCAACGGCCGCGGTGACCGCCCGGCCGATCGCGGTGCCGACCGGCCGGGCGAAAGGCAGGGGCCGCGCGGCCCCGACCGGCCCCGGCCCCCCGCTGCGCGTCGCCCGGACGAGGCTCGCTTCGAGGCACCCGGCGGCGGCGAGGCGGACCGCGAGCCGCGCGATCCCGACGACGACTATGACACCGACCACGGCCCGATCCCCAACCCGCTGCAGCAGACCTTCGATCACCGCTTCGTGCAGGGGAGGCGGATGGGGCCGAACAGCGGCTTCGGAGCCGGCGGCAGCGCGCCGCGGCCGAGTGCCGAGCCGAAGGGCGGCCCCAAGCAACCCGATCCCCTGCAGACTTCGGTCGGCTACATCGGCGCCGATGCCTTCCACCGCAAGAACCGCGGCGGCGGCAACCGGGGCGGCGGCTTCGGCGGGGGCGGCGGGCACGGCGGGGGCTACGGCGGTCGCGGCGGCGGCGGCGGTTCATCGGGCGGTGGCAACGGCGGCGGCTTCGGCGGCGGCTTCGGCGGCAGCGGAC
>NZ_JANODC010000281.1:0-8982 GCF_031412495.1 Rhizobacter sp.
CCCTGGTCTTCCGTCGGGCGGCGACCGAGCCGGCGCCGGCATCCGCAGCCTCTCCGCCCGCGACGCCGGCGGGAGCAGCGCCTGCACCGGCGGGGTCGAGCCGTCGGCCCGCGGTCGTCATCGTCGCCGGCCAGCACGGCGACGAGCCGGCCGGCACCGAAGCGCTGCTCGTCGTCGCCCAGGACCTGGCCTCGGGCCGGTTCGCGCGCGTCCTCGAGCGCGTCGACGTCGTCCTGCTGCCGCGCGCCAACCCGGACGGCGCGCAGCGCTTCCAGCGCGGCGCTGCCGACGGCAGCGACATCAACCGCGACCACCTGCTCCTGCACACGCCCGAGGCGCGGGCCCAGGCACGCCTGATGGTCGAGTTGGCGCCCCTGGTCGTGCTCGACCTGCACGAGTACCCGGTGGGCGGCGCCTTCGTCGAGAAGTTCGGCGCCCTGCAGCGCTTTGACGTCCTCCTGCAGGCGGCGAGCGTCGCCAACCTGCCGGCTTTCATCGGCAAAGCGGCCGAGGAGTGGTTCCGTCAGCCGCTGGTCGCCCACCTGCGCACGGCCGGCCTGAGCGCCGACTGGTACGCGACGACGAGCGCCGACCCGGCCGATCGCAAGCTGTCGATGGGCGGCGTCGGTGCACAGATCGGCCGCAACGCCGCGGGTCTGCGCCACAGCGTCAGCCTGGTCGTCGAGACACGCGGCGGCGGCATGGGCCGGACCGACCTGAAGCGGCGCGTCCAGGCCCACGTCGTGTCGGTGCACAGCGTCCTCGGCAATGCCGCGACGCGGGCCGGCGACCTGGCCAAGCTGCGCCACTTCGTCGACCGCGAGTCGGCCGCGCTCGCCTGCCAGGGCGAAGCCGTCCTCGAGGCGGCGCCCACGCCGAGCGAATACACCCTGTCCGTGCTCGACCGCGACACCGGGGCCATCCGCCGCATCAACGTCAACTGGGATTCGGCGCTGGCGCTGCGCCCCGTGAAGAGCCGGCCGCGGCCCTGCGGCTACTGGATCGCGGCCGGGCAGGCCGGGGCGCTGCGCCGCCTGCAGCTGCTCGGCATCGAGGTCAGCCAGCTCGACGAAGCGGGCGAGGTGCGCGGCGAGGCCTACCGCGAGACGGCGCGCCAGCCGGTGGGCGGCGACGGCACGAGCGGCGACGCGGTGCACGCCGGCGGGCCGGTCCGCATCCAGCTGCAGACGGTGCCGGCCCTGCTCGAGTTCCCGGCCGGCGGCTACTACGTCTCCCTCGAGCAGCCGCTCGCCGACCTGGCCATCGCCGTGCTCGAGCCGGAGTCGCCGGCGAGCTTCGCCGCGAACCGCGTCATCGACAGCGTTGCCGCCGTCGCCCGCATCCTGCAGCGGCCGACGATGCGGTTGACGAGCATGCCTGTAAGGTAGCCGCCTCGGCGCCGACTCAGGGCCTGGACGTTCGGCCCTTTGCCAGGGCGCCACCCGGGAGGCCACGCATGCAGACCGAAACGACCGACGCAGCCGGCACGACCCCCGCACAGGCCCGCCGCATCTACCGGCACCGCCTTCCGGTCCGCCTGATGCACTGGATCAACGTCGTCTGCCTGACGATCCTGCTCATGAGCGGGCTCAACATCTTCAACGCCCACCCGGCCCTCTACTGGGGCCAGGAGTCGACCTTCGCCGACCCCTGGCTGTCGATCGGCGCGCAAGACACACCGAGCGGGCCGATCGGCGTGACCCGCATCGCCGGCCATGAGTTCGTGACCACGGGCGTGCTCGGCCTGTCGGAGGTGGACGGCCGGCCGGCATCGCGCGCCTTCCCGTCGTGGGCGACGATTCCCGGCCCGCAGTGGCTGGCGATGGGCCGCCACTGGCACCTGTTCTTCGCCTGGCTCTTCGTGGTCAACGGCATCGCCTACGTGCTGTACTCGATCTTCAGCCGGCATCTGTCGCGCGACCTCGTGCCGACGAAGGCGGAGCTCCGCCGCATCGGCACCTCGATCAGGAACCACCTGCTGTTGCGCCACCCGACCGGCGACGAAGCACGCCGGTACAACGTGCTGCAGAGCCTCGCCTACCTGGTCGTGATCTTCGTGCTGCTGCCGCTCGTCGTCGTCTGCGGCCTGGCGATGTCGCCGCGGCTGAACGCCGTGTTCCCGGGCTGGGTCGAGCTGCTCGGCGGGCGCCAGTCGGCGCGGACCTTGCACTTCCTCGCCGCCTTCGGCCTGCTCGCCTTCACGCTGATCCATCTTTTCGAGGTCATCGTCGCCGGCGTCTGGAACGAGATCCGCTCGATGTGGACCGGCTGGTACGTGCTGCCTGCCGACCGGGCCGCTAAGGAGGCCCGGCGATGAGCGAGACCTTCACCCTCATGCGGGCGCAGCAGCGCGAGCGGCGCAGCCTGTTGCGCGGCGCCGTCGCCGCCGCCGGCGCGGCGGTGTTGACCGGCTGCGACCGGCTGTCGCAGAACGCCGACTTCGTCGAGGTGCTGAAGAGTGCGCAGCACCTCAGCGAGGCGACGCACAAGGTGCTCGCGCCGCGGACGGCGATGGCGCAGGAGTTTGGCCCGGAGCAGGTCGCCCAGACCTTTCGCAGCAACGGCACGCTCGACCCGGCCGATGCCGACTACGTCGCGCTCCGCGATGCCGGCTTCGCGGACTACCGGCTGACGATCGGCGGCCTGGTCCGCCGGCCTGCGGAGTTCAGTCTGGCGGAGCTGCGCGAAATGCCCGCTCGCACGCAGATCACGCGCCACGACTGCGTCGAGGGCTGGAGCTGCATCGGCAAATGGAAGGGCGTGCAGCTCGGCGCCTTGCTGCAGCGCGCCGAGCCGCTGCCGCAGGCCCGGTACGTGCTGTTCCGCTGCTTCGATTCGATGAGCGGCCCTTCGCTCGACGGCCGCGATTCGCGCTATTACGAGAGCATCGACTTCGACGACGCGTACCACGCGCAGACGATCCTGGCCTACGAGCTCAACGACCAGCCGCTGCCGGTGAGCAACGGCGCGCCGCTGCGCTGCCGGGTCGAGCGGCAGCTCGGCTACAAGCACGCCAAGTACGTGCGCGGCATCGAGCTGGTCGAGAGCTTCGCCGGCATCCGCGGCGGCAAGGGCGGCTACTGGGAGGACGAAGGCTACGAGTGGTACGCCGGCATCTGACGGCGCGCCGCGGAAGCCTACGCCTCAGCGCCGGCCCCGGGCCCCGCCCAGCAGGCTGCCGAGGACGCCGCGGATGATCTCGCGGCCGACGCTCGAGCCGATCGAGCGCACCGCCGATCGCGCCGCCGACTCGGCGAGCCCCTCGCGCCGGCCGCCGCGCGGGCCGGTCGAGCCGAAGAGCACGTCCTTCAGGCCGCCGAGCATGCCACCGTCGGCCTGGGTGCCGGGTCCTGCCGTGCCGCCCGTGTCGCGCGCGGCGCCGGTGGCCGGACCGGCAGTGCCGGCTCCCGCTTCGGCGCGCCCCTTCAGCTTCTCGTAGGCTGACTCGCGGTCGATCGTCTTCTCGTAGACGCCGGCCACGATCGAGCCGGCGATCAGCGCCTTCCGCTCCTCTGCGGTGATCGGGCCGATCCGGCTTGCCGGCGGAATCACGAACACCCGCTCGGTCACCGAGGGTCGGCCCTTCTCGTCGAGCAGGCTGACCAGCGCCTCGCCGACGGCGAGCTCGGTGATCGCCGTCTCGATGTCGAGCTTCGGGTTCGTGCGCATCGTCGTCGCCGTCGCCTTGACCGCCTTCTGGTCGCGCGGCGTGAAGGCGCGCAGCGCATGCTGGACGCGGTTGCCGAGCTGGCCGAGGACGCTGTCGGGCACGTCGAGCGGGTTCTGCGTCACGAACCAGACGCCGACGCCCTTGCTGCGGATCAGGCGCACGACGAGCTCGATGCGCTCGATCAGCACCTTGGGCGCGTCCTCGAACAGCAGGTGCGCCTCGTCGAAAAAGAAGACGAGCTTGGGCTGGTCGAGGTCGCCGACCTCGGGCAGGGTCTCGTAGAGCTCGGACAGCATCCAGAGCAGGAAGGTCGCGTAGAGCCGTGGCCGGGCCAGGAGCTGGTCGGCGGCGAGGATGTTGATGACACCCTGCTGCTTGCCGCCGCCCGCGGATGAAGCGCCGGCCTGGCCGGCCGGCGCGGGCGCCGTCTGCAGGAAGTCCTCGATGTTGAGCATCGGCTCGCCGAAGAAACGGTCGCCGCCCTGTTCGCCGACCTGCATCAGGCCGCGCTGGATGATGCCGATACTGGCCGCGCTGACGTTGCCGTACTCGGTGCGGTACTGCGCCGCGTTGTCGCCCACGTGCTGCAGCATCGCGCGCAGGTCCTTCAAATCGAGCAGCAGCAGGCCGTCGTCGTCGGCGATCTTGAAGACGAGCTGCAGCACGCCCTGCTGCGTGTCGTTGAGGTCGAGCATGCGGCCGAGCAGGAGCGGGCCCATGTCGCTCACCGTCGCGCGCACCGGGTGGCCCTGCGCCGACTTGCCGTCGGCGAAGACGTCCCACAGCGTCGCCGGGCACGCGGCGGGCGGCGCCGGCTCGATGCCGCGCTCCTTCAGCAGCGCGGCGAGCTTCGGGCTGACGCTGCCCGGCCGGGCGATGCCCGTGAGGTCGCCCTTGACGTCGGCCATGAACACCGGCACGCCGCGGCGGCTGAAGGCCTCGGCGAGCGTCTGCAGGCTGACCGTCTTGCCGGTGCCCGTCGCTCCCGTGACGAGGCCGTGCCGGTTCGCCATCTGCGGCAGCAGGTGGCACTCGGTGCTGCCGTTCCGGGCAAGGAGGATGGGTTCGGTCATGGCCGTCCGCGTGGTGGGTTGCCGTTGCAGTTTAAGGCGCCGCCTAAAATCATCGTTTCACGCAACGACAGCGCGGCGAGGCTGCATCCAACTCATGGCCGGTCATTCCAAGTGGGCCAACATCCAGCACCGCAAGGGCCGCCAGGACGAGAAGCGCGGCAAGGTCTGGACGCGGCTGATCCGCGAGATCGTCGTCGCGGCGAGGCAGGGCGGCGGCGACCTAGGCATGAACCCGCGCCTGCGCCTGGCGGTCGAGAGGGCCAAGGCGGCCAACATGCCGGCCGACACGATCAGGAAGAACGTCGACAAGGCGACCGGCAACCTCGAGGGCGTGCAGTACGAGGAAGTTCGCTACGAGGGCTACGGCATCGGCGGCGCGGCGGTGATCGTCGACTGCATGACCGACAACCGCGTCCGCACCGTCGCCGAGGTGCGGCACGCCTTCAGCAAGTACGGCGGCAACCTCGGCACCGAAGGATCGGTCGCCTTCCAGTTCCGCCACTGCGGCCAGCTCGTCTTCGCGCCGGGCACGAGCGAGGACGCGGTGATGGCGGCGGCGCTCGACGCCGGTGCCGACGACGTGATCGTCGACGACGACGGCGCGATCGAGGTGCTGTGCGCGCCGAGCGACCTGGAGGCGGTCAAGGCCGGGCTCGAGAAGGCTGGCCTGCGGGCCGAGCTCGCCGAGGTGACGATGCGGCCCGAGAACACCGTGCCCCTGGCCGGCGACGACGCGCAGCGCATGCAGAAGCTGATCGACGTCATCGAGGACCTCGACGACACGCAGGCTTTGCACCACAACGCCGAGATCGCCGCGTGAGGCCGGTGCCGCGATGAAGGTGCTCGTCATCGGCGGCGGCGGCCGGGAACATGCCCTGGCCTGGAAGCTGGCGCAGTCGCCGCGCGTGCAGAAGGTGTTTGTCGCCCCGGGCAACGCCGGCACCGCGAGCGAGCTGCGCGTCGAGAACGTGGCCATCGCCGACCTGGACGCGCTGGCCGGCTTCGCGCAGGAGCAGAGCGTCGCGCTCACCGTCGTCGGGCCCGAGGCCGCGCTCGCGGCAGGGGCCGTCGACATCTTCCGTGCCCGCGGCTTGCGCATCTTCGGCCCGACGAAGGCGGCCGCCGAGCTCGAAAGCTCGAAGTCCTTCGCCAAGGCCTTCATGCAGCGGCACGGCATCCCGACCGCGGCCTACGCGGTGTTCGAGGACGCGGCAGCAGCGCACGCGCACGTCGCCGCGCACGACCTGCCGGTCGTTGTCAAGGCCGACGGGCTCGCCGCCGGCAAGGGCGTGGTGGTCGCGGCGACGCACGACGAGGCGCATGCCGCGGTCGACGCGATGCTCGGCGCGCCCGGGTCCGCCGCCGGCAGCCGCGTCGTGATCGAGGCCTTCCTCGAGGGCGAGGAGGCGAGCTTCATCGTCGTCTGCGACGGCACGAGCGCGCTGTCGCTGGCCACCAGCCAGGACCACAAGCGCCTCCTCGAAGACGACCTCGGCCCCAACACCGGCGGCATGGGCGCGTACTCGCCGGCCCCGGTAGTGACGCCGAACGTCCACGCCCGCGTCATGCAGGAGATCGTCATGCCGACGCTCGAGGGCATGGCCGCCGAGGGCCGGCCCTTCACCGGCTTCCTCTATGCCGGGCTGATGATCGACGCCGGCGGCGCGCCGAAGACGGTCGAGTTCAACTGCCGCCTCGGCGACCCGGAGGCGCAGCCGCTGCTCATGCGCCTGAAGTCCGACCTCCTCGACCTGCTCCTGCGGGCCAGCGGCGACGGCGGCCGCTCGCTCGACGCCGTCGAGCTGCGCTGGGATCGCCGCGTCGCCCTCGGCGTGGTGATGGCGTCGGCGGGCTACCCCACAGCGCCGCGCTCCGGCGACCCCATCAGCGGGCTGCCGGCGCCGGGCGAAGACGTCAAGGTGTTCCATGCCGGCACGGCGCTGCGCGGCGGCGAGGTCGTCACGGCGGGCGGCCGCGTCCTCTGCGTCACCGCCCTCGGCGACTCGACCCGGCTGGCCCAGCAGCGCGCCTACGAGGCCGCCGGCGCCATCGCCTTCGCCGGCGCGCAGTACCGGCGTGACATCGGCCAGCGCGCGATCAGGCGCTAGGATGAAACCCGTTGGCGCCTCACTCCGTTCGCTGCCCTCCGAGGGGGCGCGTCAGTGGCTTCGGGCGGCCGGGCGCCACTGACATCGCGGAGCCCACCCTGAACGGCAGCACCGATCTCGCCCGCGTCCGGCAGTACCTCGTCGGCCTGCAGGGGCTCATCGTCACGGCGATGGAGGAAGAGGGCGGCGCGCCCTTCGCCGGCGACGCCTGGACCCGTCCGCCCGGGGGCAGGCTTCAGGGCGACGGCAACTCGCGCCTCGTCGAAGGCGCCGCGCTCCTCGAGCGCGCCGGCTGCAGCTTCTCGCACGTGAAGGGCACGGCGCTGCCGGCGTCGGCGACGCAGCACCGCGCCGCCGAGCTCGTCGACGCGCCCTTCGAGGCGATGGGCGTGTCGCTCGTCTTCCACCCGCGCAACCCCTTCGTGCCGACCGTGCACATGAACGTGCGGATGCTGTCGGCCCGGCCGCGCGACGGCGCCGAGCCGGTGGTGTGGTTCGGCGGCGGCATGGACCTGACGCCGTACTACGGCTTCGAGGAAGACGCGGCGCATTTCCACCGCGTCAACCGCGACGCGCTCGCCCCCTTCGGCGCCGACACCTACCCGCGTTTCAAGCGCTGGTGCGACGAGTACTTCTTCCTGCGCCACCGCGACGAGCCGCGCGGCATCGGCGGCACCTTCTTCGACGACCATGCCGAAGGCGGCTTCGAACGCGGCTTCGCGCTGATGCAGGCCGTCGGCGACGCCTTCCTGCCGGCCTACCTGCCGATCGTCCGGCGCCGCCGCGACATCGCCTTCGGCGAGCGCGAGCGCGACTTCCAGGCTTATCGGCGTGGCCGCTACGTCGAGTTCAACCTGGTCTTCGACCGCGGCACGCTGTTCGGCCTGCAGTCGGGCGGCCGCACCGAAAGCATCCTGATGTCGATGCCGCCGGTCGTGACCTGGCGCTACGACTGGAAGCCCGAGCCCGGATCGGCCGAAGCGCGTCTGTACAGCGACTTCCTGCGCCCGCGCGACTGGGCCGACTGGACGGGCAGCGGGTCGACGGGAGGCTCGTGAGGCGGGTCGGCCTGTTCGGCGGCAGCTTCGATCCGGTGCACAACGCCCACGTGGCCCTGGCCCGGGCCGCGCTCGACCAGCTTTCCCTCGACGAGCTGCGCTGGATCCCCGCCGGCCAGCCGTGGCAGAAGGCGCGCCGGCTCGCCGATGCGCGACACCGCGAGGCGATGGTCCGCCTCGCCATCGAGGCCGAGCCACGCTTCGTGCTCGACGCCGTCGAACTGCGCCGCCCGGGCGTGACGTACACGCTCGAGACGGTGCGCGAGCTGCGCGCGGCGCATCCCGGCACCGAGTGGTTCCTGATTCTCGGTCGGGACCAGTACGCCACCCTGCACACCTGGCGCGGCTGGCGCGAGCTGCTCGGGTTGGTCACCCTGGCCGTCGCCGGGCGTCCGGGGGTGGCTGCCGCGGTCGACGCCGAGGTCGCCGGCTTCGCGCCGCAGATCGTCGACCTGCCCTCGATGGACGTGTCGGCCACCGACGTGCGCCGCCGCATCGCTGCGGGCGAGTCGATTGCCGATCTCGTTCCCGACCCGGTCAGAAGCTATATTGCGCGGCACCGGCTCTATGCCAGCGTCGAGCCGGACCCACATCCCAGGAGCTGAATGGACATTCGAAAGCTGCAGCGCGTCATCGTCGATGGTCTGGAGGACGTCAAGGCCCAGAACATCGTTGTCTTCAACACCGAGCATCTGTCGCCGCTCTTCGAGCGCGTGATCGTCGCCTCGGGAACGAGCAACCGGCAGACGAAGTCGCTGGCAGCGAGTGTCCGCGATGCGGTGCGGGCCGCGGGGGCCCCGGCACCGCGCACCGAAGGCGAGGACAACGGCGAGTGGATCATCGTCGACTGCGGCGCCGCCGTGGTCCACGTCATGCAGCCGGCGATTCGCGAGTACTACCACCTCGAGGAGCTCTGGGGCGAAAAACCCGTGCGCATGAAGATCGGCGGCCCGCCGTCGCCACGGCTCGTGAAGGCGGCGCCGGTGCCGCCGCTTCGCGCCGTCGAGCGCCGCGGTGCGTCTCGGGCCGAGGCCGCCGAGGCGGCACCGGTACAGCGCGCTGCCCGGCCGGGC
>NZ_JANODC010000282.1:0-7115 GCF_031412495.1 Rhizobacter sp.
GGGTCACATCGACCTGGCCGCGCCGTGCGCGCACATCTGGTTCCTCAAGTCGCTGCCGTCGCGCCTGGGCCTCGTGCTCGACATGACGCTGCGCGACATCGAGCGGGTGCTCTACTTCGAGGCGTACGTGGTCGTCGATCCGGGCATGACGCCGCTCAAGAAGTTCTCGATCATGACCGAGGACGATTTCGACGCGAAGCGCACCGAGTACGGTGACGAGTTCATCGCCCTCATGGGCGCCGAAGGCGTGCACAAGCTGCTGGCCGAGATCGACCTCGACATCGAGATCGAGAAGCTGCGCGGCGACATGACCGGCTCCGAGCTCAAGGTCAAGAAGAACTCGAAGCGCCTGAAGGTCATGGAGGCCTTCAAGAAGTCGGGCATCAAGCCGCAGTGGATGGTGATGGAGGTCCTGCCGGTCCTGCCGCCGGATCTCCGCCCGCTGGTGCCGCTGGACGGCGGCCGCTTCGCGACCTCCGACCTGAACGACCTCTACCGCCGGGTCATCAACCGCAACAACCGCCTGGCGCGGCTGCTCGAGCTGAAGGCGCCCGAGATCATCGTCCGCAACGAGAAGCGCATGCTTCAGGAAGCGGTCGATTCACTGCTCGACAACGGCCGTCGCGGCAAGGCGATGACTGGCGCCAACAAGCGTGCCCTCAAGTCGCTCGCCGACATGATCAAGGGCAAGAGCGGCCGCTTCCGCCAGAACCTGCTCGGCAAGCGCGTCGACTACTCGGGCCGCTCGGTCATCGTCGTCGGCCCGACGCTGAAGCTGCACCAGTGCGGCCTGCCGAAGCTGATGGCGCTCGAGCTGTTCAAGCCCTTCATCTTCTCGCGCCTCGAGGCGATGGGCATCGCCACCACGATCAAGGCGGCGAAGAAGGAAGTCGAGACCGGCACGCCCGTGGTCTGGGACATCCTCGAGGAAGTGATCAAGGAGCACCCCGTGCTCCTGAACCGCGCCCCGACGCTGCACCGGCTCGGCATCCAGGCCTTCGAGCCGGTGCTGATCGAAGGCAAGGCGATCCAGCTGCATCCGCTCGTCTGCGCGGCGTTCAACGCCGACTTCGACGGCGACCAGATGGCCGTGCACATCCCGCTGTCGATCGAGGCGCAGATGGAAGCGCGCACGCTGATGCTGGCGTCGAACAACGTGCTGTTCCCGGCCAACGGCGAGCCGTCGATCGTGCCCTCGCAGGACGTCGTGCTCGGCCTCTACTACGCGACCCGCGACCGCATCAACGCCAAGGGCGAAGGCATCATCTTCGCCGACGTGGCCGAGGTGCAGCGCGCGCTCGACAACGAGCAGGTCGAGGTGACGGCCAAGGTCACGGTGCGCCTGACCGAGTACGAGAAGGACAAGGACAGCGGCGAGTTCACTCCGGTGACCAAGCTCGTCGACACCACCGTCGGCCGGGCCCTCCTCTCGGAGATCCTGCCGCGAGGACTCGCCTTCTCGAACCTCAACAAGACGCTGAAGAAGAAGGAGATCTCGCGCCTCATCAACACCTCCTTCCGCAAATGCGGCCTGAAGGAGACGGTCGTCTTCGCCGACAAGCTGCTGCAGGCGGGCTTCCGCCTGGCGACGCGCGCCGGCATCTCGATCGCGATCGACGACATGCTCGTGCCGAAGGAAAAGCCGGGCCTCATCGAGCGCGCCGAAAAGGAAGTCAAGGAGATCGAGCAGCAGTACGTCTCGGGCCTGGTGACCTCCGGCGAGCGCTACAACAAGGTGGTCGACATCTGGGGCAAGACCGGCGACGAGGTCGGCAAGGTCATGATGGCCCAGCTCTCCAAGCAGAAGGTCATCGACCGCAACGGCAAGGAAGTCGACCAGGAGTCGTTCAACTCCATCTACATGATGGCCGACTCCGGGGCGCGCGGCTCGGCGGCGCAGATCCGCCAGCTGGCGGGCATGCGCGGCCTGATGGCCAAGCCGGACGGCTCGATCATCGAGACGCCGATCACGGCGAATTTCCGCGAAGGCCTGAACGTCCTGCAGTACTTCATCTCGACGCACGGCGCCCGCAAGGGCCTGGCCGACACGGCGCTGAAGACGGCCAACTCCGGCTACCTGACGCGCCGCCTCGTGGACGTGACGCAGGACCTCGTGGTCATCGAGGAAGACTGCGCGACCATGAACGGGCTGAACATGCGCGCCCTGGTCGAAGGCGGCGAGGTGATCGAGAGCCTGCGCGACCGGATCCTCGGCCGCGTCGCAGCGGTCGACGTCGTCGGGCCGGAGACGCAGGAGGTGCTCCTGCGTGCCGGCGAGATGCTCGACGAGGACGTGCTCGACGAGCTCGAGGCAGCGGCGGTCGACGAGGTCAAGGTGCGCACGGCGCTGACGTGCTCGACGCGCTTCGGCATCTGCGCCAAGTGCTACGGCCGCGACCTCGGCCGTGGCGGGCTGATCAACGTCGGCGAGGCGATCGGCGTCATCGCGGCGCAGTCGATCGGCGAGCCGGGCACGCAGCTGACGATGCGCACCTTCCACATCGGCGGTGCGGCTTCGCGGGCGGCGGTCGCCTCCAGCGTCGACGCCAAGTCCGACGGAACGGTCGGCTTCAACCCGACCATGCGCTACGTGACCAACGGCAAGGGCGAACTGGTGGTGATCTCCCGTTCCGGCGAGATTATCATCACCGACCCGCACGGTCGCGAGCGCGAGCGCCACAAGGTGCCGTACGGCGCCCTGCTGGGCATCAAGTCCGACCAGCAGATCAAGGCCGGGACGGTGCTCGCCAACTGGGACCCGCTGACCCGACCGATCATCACCGAGTTCGCCGGCCGCGCGAAGTTCGAGAACGTCGAGGAGGGCTCGACCGTCGCCAAGCAGGTCGACGAGGTCACCGGCCTGTCGACCCTGGTGGTCATCGACCCGAAGCGTCGCGGTGCGACCAAGGTGATCCGGCCGCAGGTCAAGCTGCTGGACACGGCGGGCAACGAGGTGAAGATCCCCGGCACCGACCACTCGGTGACGATCGGCTTCCCGATCGGCTCGCTGATCCAGATCCGCGACGGGCAGGACCTGGCCCCGGGCGAGGTGCTGGCGCGGATCCCGGTCGAAGGGCAGAAGACGCGCGACATCACGGGCGGCCTGCCGCGCGTGGCCGAGCTCTTCGAGGCCCGCACGCCGAAGGACAAGGGCACGCTGGCCGAGATGACGGGCACGGTCTCGTTCGGCAAGGAGACCAAGGGCAAGGTCCGCCTGCAAATCACCGACCCGGAAGGCAAGGTCTACGAGGAGCTGGTGCCGAAGGAAAAGAACATCGTCGTCCACGAGGGACAGGTGGTGAACAAGGGCGAGTCGATCGTCGACGGGCCGGCCGATCCGCAGGACATCCTGCGCCTCCTGGGCATGGAGGAGCTGGCGCGCTACATCGTCGACGAGGTGCAGGACGTCTATCGCCTGCAGGGCGTGAAGATCAACGACAAGCACATCGAGGTGATCGTTCGCCAGATGCTTCGTCGCGTGCAGATCACGAACCCCGGCGAGACGTCCTACATCCTGGGCGAGCAGGTCGAGCGCTCCGAGCTCTTCGGTCGCAACGACAAGGCCGTGGCCGAGGGCAAGCTGCCGGCGACCTATGCCGACGTCCTGCTGGGCATCACCAAGGCGTCGCTGTCGACCGACAGCTTCATCTCCGCGGCGTCCTTCCAGGAGACCACGCGGGTGCTGACCGAAGCGGCCATCATGGGCAAGCGCGACGAGCTGCGCGGGCTGAAGGAAAACGTCATCGTGGGCCGGCTCATCCCCGCCGGCACGGGCATGGCGTTCCACGAGGCGCGCAAGGCCAAGGAAGCGATGGACGACGCCGAGCGCCGCGCCATCGCCGTCCAGGAAGCCGAGGAGCTCGCGGCGGTGCAGATGCAGCAGGTCGATGCGGCGAGCGACGCCGCGGCTGCGGCAGCAGCGGCGACCGAGTAGCGGCGGCCGTTCCGGCGAACGAAAGGGCAGCCTGCGGGCTGCCCTTTCGTCAATGTGCGGGCACCGCTGCGGCGGGGGCGTCGAAAGCAGCGATCGCCGCGTCGAGCGACGGCAGGAAGGTGTTCATCTCCGACTCGGCGAGGGCGGACCGAAGGCGGCGCAGCTCGGCCAGCAAGTCCGCGCCGCGATCGCCGCGCACGAAGCGCGCGAGCGCGAGGCCGCGGGCGACGACGAGCTCGCTCATCGGCAGCGATTCGTTGGCGGTGTAGGCGCGGATTCGCGCGCACTCGCGCTCGACGCCATCGCCGTCGCCGAGATCGAGCAGCGCATCGATGGCAAGCTCGCGCAGCTGCACGTGGTTGTGGCTGACGCAGCCGAGTCCGAGCTGCCTCTCGCCCTCCTCGAGCCAGAGGCGACGCGCCTCGGCGTCGGTTTCCACCAGCGCGCAGGCGCCGTGGACCCATGGACCGATATGACCCATGCCGTGCTCGCGGCAGATCGCGATTGCGTCGCGCGCCAGCCGGCGCGCTCGCTCGCGGTCGCCCCGCCGCAACGCAATCATCGCGACCATGCCGTGGGTCTGCGCCTCGAAGCGCTTGGCACCCACCGCGCGCGCGAGCCGAAGCGCTGCGTCAGCCTGCGCTTCGGCTTCGTCGAGGCGGCCCCGGATCAGGCCTTCGACCCAGGCGACGAGCTGGCGCGCCATGAGTTCAGCGCGCGGCTGCGAGGCGCGCTGCGCGAGCTCGATCGCCTCGTGGCCGATCGCGACCGCGGAGCCGAACTCGGCCAGATGGATCCCCGTCCAGCCGATCATCGAGAGATTGGCCACCTCCAGGCGGCCGAAGCCGTGTTCCCGCGCCAGGGCCACACAAGCGCGGAACTGCTGATTCGCCGATCGCATGCGGCCGTGCAGGTAGTAGGCATCGCCGAGGCCGCCGATGGCAGCGGCCTCGGCCTCGAGCGAGCCCGACGCACGGGCGTGCTGGCGCGCCAACTCGTGCTCGCGCAGGCACTCGGCCGAACGACCGAGCGGGAAGAGCAGGTTGCCGCGCAGGTGGTGCAGGCGCGAAAGTTCAGGCGCGAGACCGGCCGCCTCTGCCAGCGGTTGCGCCTCGTCGAGCGTCGCCAGGCCTTCGGCGATGCGATCGTTGAGTCGCATCCCGGCCGCCATCGCGATCATCGCGGTCGCGCGGTCGCCGGCGCTCGCGGCCGTCGCGAGCGCGGTCCGACAGGCATCGATCGCCTCACCGGAGCGGCCGAGCTCGACAAGCAGCCGTCCGCGCATCATCAGCAGCGCGAACCGAGTGCCTTGCTCGGTGGCCGAGGCAAGGCCGCGCTCGACAAGCGTCAGCGCCGCCGCGTGGCGGAACTGGGCCGCCGCGGCCTCGCTCGCCTTCAGATAGGCCGGGGCGGCCCTGGCGTCCGCGGCTCGATCGAAATGCTCGGCGGCGAGCGCGAGATCGTCGCGGGCGAACCACTCGCCGGCACGGGCGTGCAGCGCCCGGCGGCGCTTGTGCAGCAGCGATGCGTAGACGCCGTCGCGGATGAGCGCATGGCAGAACATGAACTCGGCGCCGTCGGCGCGAACGAGGAAGTGGTCGGCGAGGAGCCGGCAGTCGTAGGCCGGGTCGTCGATCAGGAACCGAAGCGCCTCGAGGCCGTAGCGCTGGCCGAGCACCGCTGCGCCCTGCAGGGCCACCTTGTCCACGGCGGGCAGGCGGTCGACTCGGGTATGAACCAGCGCCTGGATCGACCCGGGCAGGCTCGCCTGTGCGCCTTCGCCGGCGTTCAGAAGAAGCTGCAGCAGAAAGAGCGGATTGCCCTCGGCCCGCTCGACGCAGCTCTCGACCAGCGCCGGCGACATCGACGAGGCCCGTGTGGCCAGCCGCAGCGAATCCGCGGGCCCGAGGGCGCCAAGGTCGATGCCGATGAGCGGCGCGCCGTGCAGCGCGGTGCGCCAGGCGCCCGCCGTCGGATCGCCGGCAAAGCGCGTCGTCATGACCAGCAGCAGCGGCTTTCGCGACGCGAGGACCGCCAACGCCGCGAGCCGCTCGAGCGTCCAGGGGTCGGCCCAGTGGATGTCCTCGACCACGAGCAGGAGCGGCGCTGCCGCCCCGGCTGCCTCCGCCAGGTCGCACAGGGCATGCAGGGAGCCCTGCTCGCGGGCGATCGTGCTCATCGCGGCCGCGAGCGCGCGCAGCTCGGGCGGCGGGTCGACGTCGAGCAGGTCGTAGAGGCAGAGGCGACGGTCGGCACCGCTGGCCGCCGAGGCGCCCGACCGCACGATCGCCTCGCGCCGCCCGGCTTCGTCGGCGGTGCCGGCGAGGCCCAGCAGGCTGCGTGCGAGGCTCCGGACGGCGTCGCGGCCGGTCTCAGCGCCGAAATCGAGCACCGCGGCGCCGTGGCAGGAGAACCCGCCGGCGCGGGCAATGGCCGCGAACTCGGCGACCAGCCTCGATTTTCCGACCCCAGGGTCGCCGCGGACGACGAGGACCCGGCCCCGCCTGCGCTCGGCACAGCCTTCGGCGATGGCCCGGAAGTCGCGCAACTCCTCGTCCCGGCCGACGAGCTCGCCGCCCCCTGCCGCGGGCGCCATGCGTTCCCCGAGCACGCGGTAGGCGACGAGGGGGTGCTCCTTGCCCTTGACCTCGACCGGCGCCCCGGCGTCGGCACTGAAGAAGTCGGACACCTGCAGCCAGGTGCTCGCGCTGACGACGACCTCGCCCGCGCGAGCCAGGCTGCGCAGGCGCGCCGCGGTATTGACGGCGTCACCGGTCAGGGCGTAGTCGCCGGCGCGCGCATCGCTGCGACGGGCGACGACGAGTCCGGTGTTGATCCCGGTGTGCAGCATGAGCGCATGACCGACCGGCGGCGACAGCGCCGCGACGAGCTCGTCGACGACCTGGTGCAACTCGAGCGCGGCGGCCACCGCGTTGCGCGCATCGTCGCGCCGCGCGACCGGCACGCCGAAGAGGGCCATGATCTCGTCGCCGACGAACTGGTTCACGGTGCCGCCGCGCCGTTCCACGACCTCGATCGCGCTCTGCTTGATGCGGACCATGATCGCTTCCACCTCTTCCGGGTCCAGCGCCTCGTTGAGTGCGGTGTAGCCCGAGAGGTCGGAGAACATCACCGTCGCCTGTCGGCGCTCGGCTTCAGCCGCTCCGGGCTGGGCGGTGGG
>NZ_JANODC010000283.1:0-2890 GCF_031412495.1 Rhizobacter sp.
GGCGATCGCCGCGGTCGGCACGACCATCGCGCTGCCCGGCCTGGGCCTGGTGATCGCCGGCCCGCTCGCGGCGGCCATCGCCGGCGCCGGTGCCGGTGCCGCCACCGGCGGCATCGTCGGGGCCCTGATCGGCTGGGGCATCCCGGAGGAGCGAGTCAAGCAGTACGACCAGGGCATCCGCGAAGGCGGCATCCTGATGGCCGTCCGGCCGCGCAACGACGAGGACGCGAGCTATTTCGAGAACTCGTGGAAGTCGAATCGCGGCGAGCACGTCTATCGCTAGACGGATCGGCGCCGCCTGCCGGCGGCGCCTCAGCGCGAGCCGCCGCCCGTGCCCGGCGGCGCGCTCCACGTGTCGCGGAGGCCGGTGATGCGGTTGAACACCGGCCGGCCGGGCCGGTGCTCGACACGGTCGGCGACGAAGTAGCCGTGGCGCTCGAACTGCACCTTGTCGTCGGGCCGTGAGCCGGCCAAGGAGCGCTCGACGAAGCCCTGCGCCACGCGCTTGCTGTCCGGGTTGAGGCTTTCCTTCATCTCCCGTCCGCCGGTGTCCGGGTGGGCGTCGACGAACAGGCGCTCGTACAGGCGCAGCTCCGCCGGCAAGGCGTCGTGGACGCCGAGCCAGGTGATCGCGCCCTTGACCTTGACCGCGTCGGCGCCCGGCGTGCCGCTCTTCGTGTCCGGGACGACGCGCGCGAGCACCGCCGTGACCCGGCCGGCGTCGTCCTTCTCGCAGCCGGTGCACTCGACGACGCAGCCGTACTTGAGGCGGACCCGGTTGCCGGGAAAGAGGCGGAAGAAGCCCTTCGGCGGCGTCTCGGCGAAGTCGTCGCGCTCGATCCACAGCTCGGGGCCGAGCTCGAACTCGCGCTGGCCGAGCTCCGGCCGCTGCGGGTACGCCGGCGCGTGGCACGGCTCGCGGTGCGCGGCGCCGCCGAACACCTCGGCCCAGTTGACGAGCCGGAGCGGCAGCGGGTCGAGCACCGCCATGGCACGCGCCGCCTTGCCTTCGAGGTCCTCGCGCAGGGCGATGTCGAGGCTGGCGTACTCGGTCCAGCCGCCGGCCTTGCTGGTGCCGGCGCGCTCGGCCATCAGGCGGATGGCGTCGGGCGTGTAGCCGCGCCGGCGCAGGCCGGCGATCGTCGGCATGCGCGGGTCGTCCCAGCCGTCGACGATGCCGTCGTCGACGAGCTCGCGCAGCTTCCGCTTGCTGGTGATGACGTTGGTGACGTTGAGGCGCGCGAACTCGTACTGGTGCGGCCGCGGCCGAGTCAGCAGGCCGAGGTCGCACAGGGTCTCGAGCAGCCAGTCGTAGAACGGCCGCTGGTCCTCGAACTCGAGCGTGCAGATGCTGTGCGTGATGTTCTCGAGCGCGTCCTCGATGGGGTGGGCGTAGGTGTACATCGGGTAGATGCACCAGGTGTCGCCGGTGTTGTGGTGGGTCGCCCGCTTGATCCGGTAGAGCGCCGGGTCGCGCAGGTTCATGTTCGGGCTCGCCATGTCGATCTTCGCGCGCAGCACGGCGGCGCCGTCGGCGAGCCGGCCGTCCTTCATTTCGCGAAGCCGGGCCAGGTTCTGCTCGGGCGTGCGCGCCCGGAACGGGCTCTCCGTGCCCGGGTTGGCGAAGTCGCCGCGGTGCGCGCGCATCTCGTCGGCGCTCTGCTCGTCGACGTAGGCGTGGCCGGCGAGCACGAGCGCCTCGGCGGCCCGGTACATGAAGCCGAAGTAGTCGCTGGCGAAGTAGAGGTGCGGCGTGGTCGCGGCACCGGGCAGCGCCGGCTCCGGCGCGTGCCAGTCGAAGCCGAGCCAGCGCACCGTGTCGAGGATGGCGTCGACGTACTCCTGCTCTTCCTTCTCGGGGTTGGTGTCGTCGAAGCGCATATGGCACATGCCGCCGTACTCCTGCGCCAGCCCGAAGTTGAGGCAGATGCTCTTGGCGTGGCCGATGTGCAGGTAGCCGTTCGGCTCGGGCGGAAAGCGGGTGCGGATCCGCGCCGGGTCGGGCGGGGCGTTCGCGTGGTGAGCGGCATCGCCGGGCGTTCCGGCGAAGCGCCGCCCGGCATAGGTGCCGGCTTCGAGGTCGCGCTCGATGATCTGGCGCAGGAAGTTGCTGCCGGGCGCGATGTCTTTGGGGCTGGTCATGGGGAAGGCGAAGCTGTGCGCCGCGGGCCCGGATTCTAGGTGGCGCCCTGCGCCGCCGAGGGACTCGCCGCGCCGGCGCGATGCGCGCCGCAGCGCGCGTTTAGTATTCCGCGGCACCGGACGAGCCGGCGAAGGAACAGGGCGATGAGCGCGAACGATGGCCGGCGAGTGCCGCCCGGTGGGCTGCCCTGGCTGGCGGCTCTCGTCGTCGCCGCCTGCGCATCGCAGCCGCCGGCGCCGGTCGTGCCGGGCCCGCCGCTGGCGAGCCCGCCGGCCGCCGCCGCCCCGCTGCCGGCCGTGCCCCCGCCGGGCAGCGGCGCGGTCGCCACGCCCGTTCCCGGCCCCGCTGCTCCGGCTCCGCAGACGCTTTCCTCGAGCGAGCCGGCCCTGCCTCCGCCTGCACCTGCGCCGGCGGCGCCGGTCCCGCCCGACGCCGCCCCGGTGCCTGCGGCGGTCGCGGCGCGCTTTCCGGAGCCGGCTGTGTCGTTCGCGACGCCTGCCTTCGAGCCGGGGCGCCGCGCCTTCACCAGCAACGCCGAGCTTCGCTCGGTCCTGCAGGGGCTGGCGAAGGTGCCCGGGGCCGGCGGCGCCGAGGTGGCCCTGCTCGAGGCCGGCGCGTCGCAGGAAGGCGAGCCGATCCTGGCGCTTGCGTTCCGCCGGCCGGCGCCGAACGAACCGGCCTCGACAGGGGCCGTGGCCCCGCCGGCGACGTCGGCGGGAGCGTCCGCCGCGCCTCCGGCGCCGACGC
>NZ_JANODC010000284.1:0-1534 GCF_031412495.1 Rhizobacter sp.
AGCAGCTCCATGAGCCGCTCGGTCGCGCCGGCGGCGCGCAGCAGGTCGCCGTAGACCTCGGACAGCACGGCGACGCTGCCCACCAGGATGATCACGTACACGACCGTCTGGCCCAGGTGCCCGGCCGAGATGTCGCCGCGCAGCACCGCCTGCGTGCCCTGGTACAGGCCCCAGAGCAAGGCACCGAAGGTCGCGCTGATGACGAAGGCGACGAGGAGCGAGCGCATCCGGGTCCGCCGCACGGCGGTGCCGAAGGCGCGCTCGGTCGAGGCGGTGAAGCGCGTCGCTTCGCGGTCTTCCTGCAGATAGCTCTGCACCACGGGAATGGCGTTGAGCACCTCGGCCGCGATCGCGCTGGAGTCGGCGATCCGGTCCTGGCTGGCCCGGGAGAGCCGCCGCACGCGGCGACCGAAGTAGAGCGACGGCAGCACGACCAGGACCAGGATCGCCATGACCTGGGTCATCACCACCGGGTTGGTCACGATCAGCATCGCCATTGCGCCGACGCCCATCACGGCGTTGCGCAGGCCCATCGACAGGCTCGAGCCGACGACCGTCTGCACCAGGGTCGTGTCGGTGGTGAGGCGCGACAGCACCTCGCCGGTCTGCGTCGACTCGAAGAACTCCGGACTCTGCCGCACGACGTGCGCATAGACGGCGTTGCGAAGGTCGGCCGTGACGCGCTCGCCGAGCCAGCTCACCATGTAGAAGCGCGCCGCCGAGAAGATGCCGAGTGCGACGCCGACGCCGAAGAGGGCGACGAAGTGGCCGCGCAGCGCCATCACCTGCGCGCCGCGGTCGCTGCCGACGAAGCCGGTGTCGATGAGCGACTTGAGGGCGATCGGAAAGACCAGCGTCGTCGCCGCGGCCAGGACGAGGAAGAGCCCGGCCGCGGCGATGCGCAGGCGGTACGGGCGCAGGAACGGGAGCAGGCCGCCGAGGGCGCGGACGTTGCCGGGGGGCGGCGGCGCTGCGCTCGTCCGGGCGGGCGCGGGAAGCGTGGCGGAAGGCATGGACGAGTGTACCGAGAGGCGCCGCCGATAAAGGAGGCTCGGGCAAACAAAGCCTTGACAATAGTTGCCTAGACAAGTATATTCGCGGCATCGTGTCCCGTGCTCCCGGCCCCGCCAATTTCTACCGCGCCAGCGGCTACTGCGCCGACGACAGCGTCGGCTACCTGATGCGCCGCGTCCTCGTCGCGATCACGCAGGCTGCCGACCGGCGCCTCGAGCCCGACGGCCTCACCCACACCCAGTGGGGGCCGCTGTTCATGCTGCGCAACTCGCGCGCCTCCACCGTCGCCGAGCTCGCCCGCGAGCTGCAGACCGATCCGGGCGCCATGACCCGCCTGCTCGACCGGCTCGAGGCCAAGGGCCTGTGCCGGCGCGAACGCAGCACCGACGACCGCCGCGTCGTCCGCATCGCGCTCACGCCGGACGGCGATGCTGCGGCATCGCGGGTGCCGGCCGTTCTGGCCCAGGTGATGAACCAGTCCTTGTCCGGCTTCACGCGCGCCGAGTGGGAGTCGCTGAAG
>NZ_JANODC010000285.1:0-1607 GCF_031412495.1 Rhizobacter sp.
TGGCCGACGCTTACAAGGTGCAGGCGCTCGCGGGCGAGCGGCTGACGGCGTGGACGGCGCTGCACGCGGCGACGCGCGGCGCGGCCCAGGCGCTCGGCCGGGGCGCGGAGATCGGCACCCGCGAGGCGGGGCGCATTGCCGACGTCTGCGGCGGGGATGTCGCGGTGGGGCCGGAGCCGCTGCGCCGGCACGAGGTGGCCCGCACCTTGCATGAGCGCGTCTTCGCCTGGATGACGCTCGGCGACGACCGCAACCTGGTGCAGGCCCGCGTCGCCGGTCGCGCGCACTACGATCGACCCGCCTTCCGGCCGGGTCCACACTAGCCTTCGATGCTCCGCCTCGAACTCGTCGACATCACCAAGCAGTACCCCGGGGTGCTCGCCAACAACGGCGTCGGCCTGCGCGTGGCGCCGGGCGAGATCCACGCCGTGCTGGGCGAGAACGGCGCCGGCAAGTCGACGCTGATGAAGATCATCTACGGCGCGGTCCGGCCCGACCGCGGCGAGATCCGCTGGGACGGCCGCCCGGTGCAGATCGCCTCGCCGGCCGAGGCGCGGGCGCTGGGCATCAGCATGGTCTACCAGCACTTCAGCCTGTTCGACACCCTGACCGCGGCCGAGAACGTCTGGCTCGGCCTCGACAAGTCGCTGTCGCTGGCCGAGGTCACCGCGCGAATCACGAAGGTCGCGGCCGAGTACGGCCTCGACGTGCACCCGCTGCGGCCGGTGCACACGCTCTCGGTCGGCGAGCGGCAGCGGGTCGAGATCGTGCGCGCGCTGATGACCTCGCCGCGCCTGCTCATCCTCGACGAGCCGACCTCGGTGCTCACGCCGCAGGCGGTGCAGACGCTCTTCGTGACGCTGAGGAAGCTCGCCGCCGAAGGCTGCGCCATCCTCTACATCTCGCACAAGCTCGACGAGATCCGGGCCCTGTGCCACCACTGCACCGTGCTGCGCGGCGGCAAGGTCACCGGCGAGGTCGACCCGACGAAGGAGAGCAACGCCAGCCTGTCGCGCCTCATGATCGGCGCCGAGCCGCCGCAGCTGCAGCATCGCGACCGGCGGCCGGGCGCGGTCGTCCTCTCCGTGCGCGAGCTGTCGCTGGCCAAGGAGGACCCGTTCGGCACGACCCTGGAGAAGGTGTCGTTCGAGGTCCGCGCCGGCGAGGTCGTCGGCATCGCCGGCGTGTCCGGCAACGGCCAGCAGGAGCTGATGGCGGCGCTCTCGGGCGAGGACGCGCGCGCCCCGGCCGGCTCGATCGGCCTCTTCGGCCGCGACATTGTGCGCGAGACGCCGCGGCAGCGCCGCCGCGGCGGCCTGCACTTCATTCCCGAGGAGCGGCTCGGCCGCGGCGCGGTGCCGACGCTGTCGCTGGCGCAGAACACGCTGCTCACGCGCACGCGGGCGGTCGGCGTCGGCGGGTGGCTGCGCATCGGCGACGTGCGCGCGCTGGCCGAGGCGCTCATTCGCCGCTTCAACGTCAAGGCCGGCGGCCCCGACTCGGCCGCGAAGAGCCTGTCCGGCGGCAACCTGCAGAAGTTCATCGTCGGCCGCGAGATCGACGCCGACCCGAAGCTGCTCGTCGTCTCGCAGCCGACCTGGGGCGTC
>NZ_JANODC010000286.1:0-3132 GCF_031412495.1 Rhizobacter sp.
GACATCATGATGTCGCTGGCCATCGCCAGCCACATGGCGAGCGCCGGCGTGAAGACGGTCGGCTTCATCGGCTTCGCCGACGCCTACGGCGAAGGCTGGTTCCAGGAGTTCAGCAAGATCGCGCCGATCAAGGGCTTGAGCATCGTCGCCAGCGAGCGCTATGCGCGCACCGACACCTCGGTCACCGGCCAGGCGCTGAAGCTCGTCGCCGCCAGGCCCGATGCCGTGCTGATCGCCGGCTCCGGAACCCCCGCCGTGCTGCCGCAGCGGGCCCTGAAGGAGCGCGGCTACGCCGGCAAGTACTACCAGACGCACGGCGTCGCCAACAACGACTTCCTGCGCGTCGGCGGCAAGGACGTCGACGGCACGTTCCTGCCGTCCGGGCCGGTGCTCGTGGCCGCCCAGCTGCCCAACAACTTCCCGGTCAAGGCGAGCGCGATGGAGTACGTCACGAAGTACGAAGCCGCCTACGGCAAGGGCTCGGTGTCGACCTTCGGCGCGCACGCGTGGGACGCCGGCCGCCTGATGGCGGTCGCGGCCGAGCAGGCGCTGAAGAAGGCCAAGCCCGGCACGGTCGAGTTCCGCTCGGCGCTGCGCGACGCCCTCGAGTCGGTGCGCGAGGTGCATGGCGCGCACGGCATCTTCAACATGTCGCCCACCGACCACCTCGGCCTCGACCAGCGTGCCCGCGTCATGGTCAAGATCGAGAACGGGCAGTGGAAGTACCAACCCTGAGCCGAGGGCGCTGCCATGTCCGACCTTTCCATCGTCCAGAGCCTGATCGCCGACCGCTGGGTCGGTGCGCGGCAGGGCAGTCCGCTCGCCAGCGCCATCGACGGAGCGGCGATCCACCACACGCACGCCGAGGAGATCGACTTCGGCGAGGCGCTCGACTTCGCCCGGCGCACCGGCGGCACGTCGCTGCTCGGCCTCGACTTCCAGCAGCGGGCGGCGCGGCTGAAGGCGCTCGCGGCCTACCTGAACGAGCGCAAGGAAGCGCTCTACGCGGTGTCGCGCCACACCGGCGCCACGCGCAGCGACGGCTGGGTCGACATCGAGGGCGGCACCGGCACGCTCTACGCCTACGCGTCGATGGCCGGCAACGAGTTGCCCTCGGGCAACCTGATCCACGAGGGCCCGGCCATCCCGCTCGGCAAGAAGGGCCGGTTCGCCGGAACGCACATCCTGGTGCCGCGCGGCGGCGTCGCGGTGCACATCAATGCCTTCAACTTCCCGGTCTGGGGCCTGCTGGAGAAGTTCGCGCCGACCTTCATCGCCGGGATGCCGTGCATCGTCAAGCCGGCCACGGCCACAAGCTACCTCACCGAGGCGATGGTGCGGATGATGATGGAGTCGGGCCTGCTTCCGGCCGGTAGCCTGCAGCTCGTCATCGGCCCGACCGGCGACCTGCTCGACCGGCTCGAGAGCGCCGACGTCGTCACGTTCACCGGCTCGGCCGACACGGCGCTGAAGCTGCGCAGCAACGCCAACCTGCTCGCCCGATCGATCCCTTTCAATGCCGAAGCCGATTCCCTCAACGCCGCGCTGCTCGGCCCCGACGTCACGCCGGACGATCCCGAGTTCGACCTCTTCGTCAAGGAAGTGGTCCGCGAGATGACGGCCAAGGCCGGGCAGAAATGCACTGCGATCCGGCGCGCCATCGTGCCGCGCCGGCATCTCGACGCGCTCGCTGCGAAGCTTCGCGATCGCCTCGATCGGGTGGTCTTCGGCGACCCTGCCGTCGAAGGCGTGAAGATGGGCGCGCTGGCGTCGAAGGCGCAGCAGAGGGACGTGGCGGCCCAGGTGGAACGCCTGGCCGAGGGCAACGAGGTGGTGATCGGCCGCAGCGAAGCGTTCGCCCCGGTCGGCGAGGGCGCAGCCAACGGCTCCTTCTTCGCGCCGACGCTGCTGCTCTGCCGCGAGCCGCTGCGCAACGACGCCGTCCACGACGTCGAGGCCTTCGGCCCGGTCTCCACGCTGATGCCCTACGACGACTTCGAGGAAGCCCTGGCGCTCGCGGCGCGCGGTCGCGGCAGCCTGGTGGCGACGCTGGTCACGCACGACCGCGCGGTGGCCGCGAAGGCCGTCCCGCGCATGGCCGCCTGGCACGGCCGGCTGCACCTGCTCGATCGCGACTCCGCGGCCGAATCGACCGGGCACGGCTCGCCCCTGCCGATGCTCAAGCACGGCGGCCCGGGCCGCGCCGGCGGCGGCGAGGAGCTCGGCGGCATCCGCGCCGTCGTCCACTACCTGCAGCGCGCCGCGGTGCAGGGATCGCCGTCGATGCTGACGGCCGTCACCGGCGAGTACGTGCGCGGTGCGGCGGTCAGCGAAGGCGACATCCATCCGTTCCGCAAGCACTTCGAGGACCTCGCCGTCGGCGACTCCCTGCTCACGCACCGGCGCACCGTCAGCGAAGCCGACATCGTCGCCTTCGGCGGCATTTCCGGCGACTTCTTCTACATGCACTTCGACGAGATCGCGGCGAAGCAGTCGGCCTTCGGGCAGCGCATCGCGCACGGCTATTTCGTGCTCTCGGCCGCGGCCGGCCTGTTCGTGTCGCCGGCCGAGGGCCCGGTGCTCGCCAACTACGGCCTCGACACGCTGCGCTTCGTCAAGCCGGTCGGCATCGGCGACACGATCCGGGCCCGGCTCACCTGCAAGCGCAAGATCGACCGCAACAGGAAGGACGCGCAGGGGCGGGGGCAGGGCGTCGTCGCCTGGGACGTGCAGGTCACGAACCAGGCCGACGAGCTGGTCGCCAGCTATGACATCCTGACGCTCGTCGCCAAGCGCGACAGGGAGACCGCATGACAAGCCTTCCAGGCCGCCGCCTCGTCCTCAAGGCGGGCGCCGCCGCCACCGCATCGGCCGGCCTCGGCGCGATCGCCGGCTGCCAGTCGATGGCCGGACACGAGCCGCCGTCGCCGCAGGCGATGCTGGCGATGAGCTCGTCCGAGGTGGTCGCGGCGATTCGCTCCGGGCGCATGCCGGCGGAAAGCTACGTCGCCGCCGCGCTCGATCGAGCCGAGCGGCTCCAGGACCTCAACGCCTTCATCACGCTCGACCGCGCCGGCGCCATCGCGCAGGCGCGGCGCATCGACAGGATGCGGGCCGGCGGCAACGCCCTGC
>NZ_JANODC010000287.1:0-3008 GCF_031412495.1 Rhizobacter sp.
ATGTCGGCCAGCGCGCTCATGCCGTCGGCCTGCTGCGGCAGCGGCTGCGGCTGGATGCTGCCCAGCACCGCCGCGCCGCCGCCTTCCCAGCGGTAGGTGTGCGCCATCTGGCCGACGATGTACTCGTCGCCGCGGCCGCAATGGCTCATGATCGCGACGAGGTTGCTCTGCGTGCCGCTGGCCATGAACAGGGCCGCCTCCTTGCCGAGCAGCCGGGCGACCTTCTCCTGCAGCGCGTTGACGCTCGGGTCGTCGGCGAAGACGTCGTCGCCGACCTCGGCCTCGGCCATCGCCGCGCGCATGGCGACGGTCGGGCGGGTGACGGTATCGCTGCGCAGGTCGACGGAGGTGTTCATCGCAGTTCGAGGAAGTTGCGGAGCATGGCCAGGCCATGCTCGGTGAGGATGGATTCGGGGTGGAACTGCACGCCTTCGAGCGGCGTCTTCGTCGCCGTCAGCTCGCGGTGGCGAACGCCCATGATCTCGCCGTCGCTCGACGTCGACGTGACCTCGAGCGCGGCCGGCAGCGTCGCCCGCTCGATCGCCAGCGAGTGGTAGCGGATGACCTCGAAGCGTCCGGGCAGGTTGGCGTAGACGCCGCGGCCGTCGTGCTCGATGACGTCGGTCTTGCCGTGCATCAGCCGGCCGGCCCGCACGACCTGGCCGCCGAGCGCGGCACCGATCGCCTGGTGGCCGAGGCAGACGCCGAGGATGGGCAGCCGGCCGGCGAAGGCGGCGATCGCCGGCACGCAGACGCCGGCCTCGGCGGGCGTGCACGGCCCGGGCGAGAGCACCAGCGCATCGGGGCGCAGGCCGCCGATGCCGTCGACGTCGATCTCGTCGTTGCGCACGACCCGCACGTCGGCGCCGAGCTCGCCGAAGTACTGCACCAGGTTGAAGGTGAAGCTGTCGTAGTTGTCGATCATCAGGAGCATGGTCGTCGCTTCGTCAGAAGCCCTCCTCGACCAGCTCGGCCGCACGCAGCAGGGCCCGCGCCTTAGCCTCGGTCTCCTGCCACTCGAGCTCCGGCACCGAATCGGCGACGACGCCTGCCGAGGCCTGCACGTACAGCGTCCCGTCCTTGACGATGCCGGTGCGGATGGCGATCGCCACGTCCATGTCGCCGGCGAAGCTCAGGTAGCCGCAGGCGCCGCCGTAGACGCCGCGCTTGACCGGCTCGAGCTCGTCGATCAGCTCCATGGCGCGGATCTTCGGCGCGCCGGTGAGCGTGCCGGCCGGGAAGGTCGCCTTGAGGACGTCGAGGTTGCTCATGCCCTCGCGCAGCACGCCCTCGACGTTGCTGACGATGTGCATGACGTGCGAATAGCGCTCGACAGCGAATGCCTCCGTCACCTTCACGGTGCCGGTGCGGGCGATGCGGCCGATGTCGTTGCGGGCCAGGTCGATCAGCATGACGTGCTCGGCCCGCTCCTTCGGGTCGGCGCGCAGCTCGGCTTCGAGAGCTCGGTCGCGCTCGGGCGTGGCGCCGCGCGGCCGCGTCCCGGCGAGCGGACGGATGGTCACCTTGTCGCCGCCTTCGACCGCCTCGCGCCGGACCAGGATCTCGGGCGAGGCGCCGACGATGTGGAAGTCGCCCATGTCGTAGTAGTACATGTAGGGCGACGGGTTCAGCGAGCGCAGGGCCCGGTACAGGCTGAGCGGCGACTCGGCGTAGTGCTTGGCCAGGCGCTGGCCGATCTGCACCTGCATGACGTCGCCGGCGGCGATGTACTCCTTGGCGCGGGCCACGGCGGCGAGGAAGTCGGTCTTCTCGAAGTCGCGCCGCACCGGGTGCGCCGGGCCGCGCACGACCGGCGGTGCCGCGACGCTCGCCTTCAGCCGGTCGGTCAGCTCGAGCAGGCGCCGCCGCGCCTTGCCGAAGGCTTCGGCAACACCGGGGTCGGCGTAGACGATCAGGTAGAGCCGGCCCGAGAGGTTGTCGATGACCGCGACTTCCTCGCACTGCACGAGCAGGACGTCGGGCGTGCCGATCGGGTCGGGCAGCGGCCGCTTCGACGCGGAAGCGGCGAGCTTCGGCTCGATGAAGCGGACGGCGTCGTAGCCGAAGTAGCCGGCGAGCCCGCCGCAGAAGCGCGGCAGGCCCGGGCGCAGCGCCACCTTGAAGCGACGCTGGTAGGCGGCGATGAAGTCGAGCGGGTTGCCGGCGGCGGTCTCGACGACCTGGCCGTCGGTGACCACCTCGGTCGCGAAGCCGGTGGCCCGCAGCAGGGTGCGCGCCGGCAGGCCGATGAAGGAGTAGCGCCCGAAGCGCTCGCCCCCGACCACCGACTCGAGCAGGAAGCTGTAGCGGCGCTCGTCCTCGCTGCCGGCATGGGCCAGCTTCAGGTACAGCGACAGCGGCGTCTCGAGGTCGGCGAAGGCCTCGGCGATCAGCGGGATGCGGTTGTAGCCCTGCAGGGCCAGGCTCTTGAACTCGAGTTCGGTCATCGCATGCCTCGCCCGCGAAAGGGAGAGGTCTCAACGTCTGGGTGCGGGCCGGCGGAACGCCGGAGCCGGAAGCCTTTCAGCCTCGCGCGAGCGACGGGGCCCTTCGCCATAGCCAGGCTCCCCGGCCTGACGACCTGGCGGCGGAGATGCGCAGCGTGACCATCGTAAAAGTGTAGCAGCGCGAGATCTCAAGCCGAGGTCACCGGAATGCCGCGGAACTGCCCCGCCACCGCCGCACCGATCGGGCGTGGATAGCGCTCGGGATCGAAGCGACTGAGCAGCTCGCGTTCGCGGGCGCGCGCGATCGCTAGGCTCGCCACCTTCACGTGCCCATAGCCGCGGATCGAGTTCGGCACCTGGGCGATGGCGACGGCCACCGGCAATCTCTCCGCCGTGAGTCCGGCCAGCAGCTCGTCGACGCGGCCTTCGTATTCGCCGATCAGGCGGCGTTCGAGGCGCCGCTCCTCGGTGCGGCCGAACGGATCGAACGGCGTACCGCGCAAGGCCCGGCCGCGCGCCAGCACCTTCAGCACCGGCCACAGCCAGGCCCCGAAGCGCACC
>NZ_JANODC010000288.1:0-2205 GCF_031412495.1 Rhizobacter sp.
TCGAGATGAAGATGGCCATCGCCATGCTGCTCGGCGGCTTCGCCATCGAGCGGGTCGGCACCCGCGACGGCACGCCGGCGCGGGAGCGCTTCGCCTTCGCCATGGGCCCGGTCGGGCTCGAGATGCGCCTCGATCGGAGTCCAGCGCGCGTCCTTGGCGCGTTCGTCGGCCCCCGAACGCGCTAGACCCGATCGCCGGCGCCTGCCTGCCGTCCGCCGAGGACGAGCGTAACGAGCTGCGCCTGCGTGTGGACGCCGGTCTTCTGGAACACGGTCTTCAGGTAGGCGCGCGCGGTGCCGTACGTGACGCCCATCTCGTGGGCGGCGTCGCGCAGTCCGTGGCCGTCGGCGATGAGCTGCGCGAGCCGGGCCTCGGTGGCCGTGCAGCCATGGATGCGGCGCAGCGCCGCGCCCGGTTCCGACGGCGCCGGTGCAGGCTGCGTGACCAGCAGAAGGAAAGCAGGCTTCGCGGGCGATGTCGCGCCCATCCGGCCGACCAGCGGCGCGCAGCGCAGGGTCAGGTGGCCGCCCTTGCCGTCGGCGACGGTCAGCGATTCCGAGCCGACCGCCGCGGCACGCATCGACGCGGCACGCGCGACGTGCGCGACGTGCGCGACCAGGGCCGCCTGCGCGCCGCTGCCGGTGGCGACGAGCTCGTCGTGCCGCGACGCCAGTCCGTCGCGACGGCGCAGAAGCGACTCCATGGCTGCATTGGCGTAGCTCACCCGGCGCTGCGCGTCGACGACGGCGATCGGTTGCGCCATGCTGTCGAAGAGCGCGGCGACCGAGGGACAGTTCTGCGGGTGGTCGAGCCGGATCGCCATCTGCAGCGCCCGGGTCATGTGCTTGCTGAGGGCCTCGAAGGTCCGCACCTCGGCGTCGCCGAAGGTCTTCATGTCGGGCGGTCTGAACAGCGTGATGTTCGCGACCAGTCCGCCTTCGGCGACCAGCGTGTTGCCGAGGCTGTACTTGAAGCCGTGCGGCCGCATCCACTCGTTGTAGTAGGACGATCGGTACAGCGCACCGCGCTCCTGCAGCACGCCGTCGAGCCGCTCGTTGGTGCGCACGACGCCGGGTCGGTGCAGGCGCTGCGTCAGGCGGATCCACGGGTTGTCCGCGGCAAAGTAGAGGGCGTCAAAGTCCTTCAGCCATACCGGGTCGACGCCGGCCAGGCAGACGGCCTGGATGCGGCGCGGATGCAGGTGCAGGAAGTAGAAAGTCTGCGCCGCCGAGGGGAAGCTCTTCTGCATCAGCCCCATGACGTCCTGCCACGCCGCAGGATCGAGCACGACGCGATACACCGCGTCGATCAGCTCCTCGTGCAGGGACTCCGCCATGTCGCTCGACCCACAGCCCACAAGCTGCCCAGCTTACGTGCGATCACTCCCAAATGGGGGCTGCCGTGCGCGGCAGCCCTGCCTATTCTTGCGCTGCACCGAGCGAGGGACGTCATGAACGGCTGGATGCGGATCGCGAAAAAGGCAGCCGTCGCGGCGCTGGCGGCAGCGTCGATGGCCGGCAGCGTCCACGGCGCCGACGGAATGACGACCACCGCCGACCTGCTCAAGGACGCGAAGTTCAAGGCCGCCTACCTCGGCGCCCTGGGCCCGAGGGCGAAGGAGAAGTGGCTCGCGACGATGAGCAACAGCGCCCTCGTCCGCCAGGTCTTCATCGGCGGGGAGGACTACCAGGTGGCGACGCCCTGCAAGCCGCACGACTGCGCCGACAACAACCTGCTGCTGCTGTATTCGCGGGCCCGCGGCGTGGTCTACGGCAGGCTGCACGAGAAGGGGCGGCCGGCGCCGATAGGCAACCCGAGCCCGGCCATGCATGCCGAGCTCGAGCGGATGTGGAACAAGGAATTCCGTCAGAAGTGACGGCCGGAAACAGGAGGGAGACGGAATGCGGCAACTGAAAGCGATGCTTCTGCTGGCGCTGGCGGCCTGCGCCGCTCTGGCGGCGATGGGCCCGGCTGCCGCCAAGCTGCATCCCGTGCAGCTGGGCCTGGCCGTGTCGCAGCTCGCGTGCGACGCCGGCGTGAAGGGCAGGTACCACTACGTCGTGAACTGGAAAGCGTCGCCGGGCGCCACGTCGTACCGGGTCTACTCCGGGAACCAGTGCCTCGTCGGCAACTGCGCGACCGGCACCGGAACGGCGTCGTCGTGCCCCGCGACCTGCAACGCCGGCTCGTGCAGCGTTGCCCTTC
>NZ_JANODC010000289.1:0-3444 GCF_031412495.1 Rhizobacter sp.
GCCGAAGCACCTGCCGTGGGCGCACCGGCCGTTCCTTTCGATCCCATTGCCCACCATGCGGCGGCGCCGCCGACGACGACGAGGAATGCCACCGCAGCGATCACGATCGCCGTGCGGCTCCCGGTCGACCCGGCCGGAATCGCGACAGCGCTCGCGTCGGCGGGGTGCGCGGCTTCATGCTGGCGGGTCGCCTCGTAGTCTTGCGCGGGGAGCGGGTCCTCGACCCGCGCCTGCTCCCTGTACTCGGGGGTCCGCGCAGGCGGGTACGCCTGCTCCGCCGGATACGGCGGGACCGGAGCGAAAGACGGGTAGGAGATCGGCGGCGGGCTGAGCCCGGCGTAAGGATCCGTCGATGGCGGCGGCGTCGCCGCTGCGGCAGCGCGCGAGCGCGGCACGATGACGGTGCCGAGGAGGCTCACGCCGCAGTTCGCGCAGTAGCGGATGCCGGGCTTGTTCTGGAAGCCGCACTCGTCGCAGGTGACGCCTGCGGCCGGTGCTTCGTCGTCGGTGCCGGTGGCCTGGATGGCTGGAAACGCGGTGCCGCAGGCGCGACAGAACTGTGCCTCGTCCCTGTTTTCGGTACTGCACACCGAGCAGAGCTTGGTCATTCGTTCGGCCTCCCGCCGCCTTTCCCAGGTCGAAGGACGATACCTTGCTTTGTGACCGGTCGCAATTTCGCGCGCCTCGCGACGACGCAGAATGCGAGCATTCCGCCGCGCCGACTGGAGCCTTCCGTGCTGTATGCCTCTCTGAAGGCCGTTCACCTGCTCGCGATCATCGTCTGGGTCGGCGGCATGTTCTTCATGCTGCACTGCCTTCGGCCTGCCGCTTCGCTGCTCGAGCCGCCGCTTCGCCTGGCCTTGCTGCACGCGACGATGCGCCGCTTCTTCGCCGTGGTCGCCGCCTGCATCGGCGTGATCCTGCTCTCGGGCGCCGCCATGATCGGCATGGCGTGGTCGGCTTCGCGACGCTCCAGCCTGCTCTTCAACATGCCGCTCGACTGGTACACGATGATCGTCGTGTTCGCGGTCATGGTGGCGGTCTTCGTGCACATCCGCTGGGTCCTCTTTCGTCGTCTCGATGCCGCCGTGGCCGCAAGACGCTGGCCCGAGGGCGCCGCCGCAGCCGGCGCGATCCGCTGGGAGGTGATGGTCAACCTGGTGCTCGGCGTCTTCGTCGTCGTCGCCGTCCGCCTCGGCGGCGCTGCCTGAGGCGAAGCGCCGCCGCGCGCCGCTCAGCCGCAGCCGTGCCGGCGCTTCGCGTCGATCGCGCGCAAGGCCTCGTCAAGCCGTGCCGTGCCCGCGCCGCCCACGCGCACGAAGCCGGTACCGGCGCGGGCGAGGGCGGCCTGCACGCATCGGTCGACCGGCGCGCGCACGTGCGGTCCGTCGCGCTGGAGGCCGTCGGGCATCCAGGGCAGGTCGAGTGCGGTGAGCAAGGTGAGGTCGCACCTTCCGTGCGCGGCCGCGGCTTCTGCATGCAGACTCGTGTCGCCGAAGACGATCTCGCTGTAGACCGCGATCATCAATGCCGTGGTGTCGGCGATGACGACCTGCGCGTCGCCGGCTGCGACCTCGATCCGCCGCGTCTGCTCGGCGGCGATCCCGCGCTGCTCCTCGCGCCTCGGCGTTCGCGACGCCGCGGCGCAGAACTCGCGCAGGTATTCCTCGACCACGACGACCTCGACCTTGCGGCTTGCGAGCGTCGCGCCGAGGTCCCGGGCCAGCGTCGTCTTGCCTGTGCTCTCCGCACCGAGGATGGCGACCACGAAGGCCCGGCCGGTCACGCCCCTGCCTGCACGGGCGTCGCCGCGAGGCGCCGCCAGGCGCGCCAGCCCGTCACCGACATCGCGAGGAACACCAGGTAGAGCACGCTCGTCAGCCACAGGCCCTTGTAGGCGAAGAGCGTCGCCGCGACCACGTTGACGACCAGCCAGGCCGGCCAGTTCTCGACGTACTTGCGACCGAGCAGCCACTGGCCGACCACGCTTCCGGCGGTGACGAACGCGTCCCACCACGGCACGTCGGTGTCGGTGAAGCGGTCGAGGAAAAGCGCGGCGGCAGGCCAGGCCAGGGCGAACACGCCGAGCGCGACAGCGCGGCCGCGCCCGTCGAGCGACCGCACCTGCAGGCGTCGGCCGGTGGCGTCGGTGCCACGCAGCCACTGCCACCAGCCCCAGGCGGCGATCGCCACGAAGAAGATCTGCAGGGCGGAGTCGCCGTACAGCCGGCTGTTCCAGAAGATGAGGAAGTAGAGCAGCGAGCTCATGATCGCCAAGGGCCAACCCAGCGGGTTGACGCGGATGTTCATGACCACCATGCCGAAGGCCAGCGCGACGGCGACGATCTCGAGCCAGGTCGTGCCGATGCCCCCGAGGACAAAGGCGTTGGCCAGCAGCGGCGCCGCCGCTTCGAGGAGTGAAGTCATCGCCGGGTCGGCGAGAGCTGCACGAAGATCTCGTCGGGCTTGATCATGCCGAGCTCGAAGCGGGCCTTCTCCTCGACCATCTCGAGCCCTTCCTTGAGGTCGTTCACCTCGGCCGACAGCTGCTCGTTGCGGCGCCTTGCGGCCTCGTTGCGCAGTTTCTGCGCCTCGAGCTTGGCGCTGAGCTCGACCATCCGCGGCACGCCGCCCCGGCCGAACCACAGCTCGACCTGCACCAGGACGAGCAGGCCAGCGAGGGCGAGGGTGATCCAGCGCATGTCGACGGCAGCGTCAGCCGAGCTGGTGGAAAGCGGCGCGGCCGGGGTAGGCGGCGACGTCGCCGAGGTCTTCCTCGATGCGCAACAGCTGGTTGTACTTGGCGACGCGGTCCGAGCGGCTCAGCGAGCCGGTCTTGATCTGGCCGGCGTTGGTGCCGACGGCGATGTCGGCGATGGTCGCGTCCTCGGTCTCCCCGGAGCGGTGGCTGATCACCGAGGTCCAGCCGGCCCGCTTGGCCATCTCGATGGCCGCGAAGGTCTCGGTGAGCGTGCCGATCTGGTTGATCTTGATCAGGATCGAGTTCGCGACCTTCTTCTGGATGCCTTCCTTCAGGATCTTCGTGTTGGTGACGAAGAGGTCGTCGCCGACAAGCTGCACCCGCGCGCCGAGCCGATCGTTGAGCATCTTCCAGCCGTCCCAGTCGGACTCGGCCATGCCGTCCTCGATGGAGATGATCGGGTACTTCTCGCACCACGATGCCAGGGTGTCGACCCACTCCGAAGTGCCGAGCGTCCGGCCCTGCCCGTCGAGCCGGTACTGCCCCTCCTTGTAGAACTCGCTGGCGGCGCAGTCGAGGCCGAGCGCGATCTGCGCGCCGGCGACGTAGCCCGCCTTCTCGATCGCCTCGAGGATCATGTCGATCGCCGCCTCGTGGCTGGCGACGCTCGGCGCGAAGCCGCCTTCGTCGCCCACCGCGGTGCTCATGCCGCGCCCGTCGATGATCTTCTTCAGCGCGTGGAA
>NZ_JANODC010000290.1:0-6807 GCF_031412495.1 Rhizobacter sp.
AGACGAAGAACGAGTCGGCCCCCGAGGTGCTGCGCCTGCTGCAGGCCGAGCTCGACCGCCTGGTCGAGACGCCCGTCGGCGACGAGGAGCTCGCCGCGCGCAAGCTGACCCTGATCGGCGGCTTCAGCCGCAGCGTCGAGACGACGGCCGGCCTGGCAGCGGCGATCCGCGGCCTCGTCGTAGCGAACCGCCCGCCGGCCGAGCTGACCACGCGCATCGAAGCGCTGGCGGCCGTCTCCGCCGCCGACGTCCAGCGCTACGCCGCCGCCCACTTCGGGCCGGACAGGCGACGCGTCGGCATCGCCGGCGAAGGGGCGGTGTTCGGCACGGCACTTAAGGAAGCGCTGCCGGCGCTGGTCACGGTGCGCCAGGACGCGCTCGATCTCGAGCGTCCGGGCGGGCTCGTCCGCCAGTGATGTGGCGCTTGGCGCCGCCTGCAGCGCCCGCCCCGAGGGGCAAGGCAAACCCTCCGTACAGAGGCCCAGGTTTACTGGGACAATAGTGCCCCCGCGAACGGCGCCGAACCCGGCCGTTCGTCGCTCATCTCTTCAGGATCGCCATGGCCACCCGTCGCTCTGCCCCGCCGTCCAAAGTGCCCGCTGCCGCCGCCCCTGCAGTCGCCCCCGCTGTCCAGTCCGCCTCGCTCAAGCTGCGCCAGACGCAGGCCGAATACGTCGCCGCACGCCCGGCCGGCGAGCCCGGCGTCAAGCCGATGATGTCGAGCTCCAAGATGTACGTCTGCCGGCGCTGCCAGGCCAATTTCAAGACCGGCGACGGCAAGCCCGACTCGCGCCTGCCCGGCCTGGGCAAGTGCAACAAGTGCCTGGCCACCGCGGCTGCCTCTGCGATCGCCGCCTGAACCGGCCCGCCGTGCCGCGTAAGCGGGCGTAACGCGACTCCAGGGCGCGGCGAGCACGCCGATAAGACCGGCAGGTCCCCTGCCGATTCCATCCTGGCCATGCTCGAACGCCTCGTCGCGGCCTTGCGCACGCTGCCGCTCCTTCTCTGCTCGCCGATCCTGCCATCGTCGGCCGCGCGCCGGCGTCGGGCTCGCCGCGCCGCGGCAGCGATCGCCGAGGTGGCGCCCGAGCCGCGCCGCGACCGGCAGCCGCCGGCGGCCCTGCTGCGCCGGATGCGCGACGAGCTCCGTCTCGAGCTTGCCCGTAACGCCGCGGACGGCCGCGCCTTCCCGCACCTGGCGCGCTTCGAGCGGCAGTTCTCGAAAGCGGGGCTGCGCGTGCTCGAGGCCGTTCCGGTCGACCACCTGCGCCGGGCCCTGGCCGAGTTCGAGGCGATGGTCCGCAACTGGTCTTCGCCCGCGCTGGCCGACCTGCGCTCGCGCATGGCCGTGACCCTGGCCGACCGGACGAGCGCGTCGTCGGTATGGATCGCCGCCAACAGCGTCGCGCCGGCGATGCGGGGCAACGCGCTCGCCGGGCAGCTCGCGGCCCGCGCGTCGTCGATGTTCGGCTCCAGCCAGCAGATGCTGTCGCGGATCTGAACCCGTCACCCCCTCGCTTGGGGAAGGGAAACCGTCCTACGCACGGCCGCACCGGCGGCGCTCAGAATGCGTGCGTGGACGACGAGATGCGCATGAGCCAACCGGCCGATCGACGGTCCGACGAGCGGGAGCTGGGCGAGGCGTTCTCGCCCGAGTACCTGGCCATGCTGGTCATCTGCGGCGGCACCGTCCGCGACAGCGACTGGGACGTGCTCCCGAAGAGCCTGGTCGCGCGGCGGCCCGGGCATCCGGAGGAGCTCGTCGGCGAAACGCACGACGCCGAGGGCGAGGCTTCCCGCCGCTAGCCGCTCGTCTCGCGAGCGCCCGCTAGCCGGCCGGCAGGTCGGCCCGACGCTCGAGGATGTAGAGACCGACGTCGACGCGGCCGGACCGGAAGCCGGCCTCGCAGTAGCAGAGGTAGTACTCCCAGAGGCGCAGGAACCGCTCGTCGAAGCCGAGGGCGGCGATCGACGCCCGAGCGCCCAGGAACCGGCGCCGCCATTCGACCAGGGTCGCCGCGTAGCTGGCGCCGAAGGTCGACGCTGTGGTCAGGGTCAGACCGGCAGCATCGGCGGCAGCCCGCATGGCCGTGCGGGAGGGCAGCATGCCGCCCGGGAAGATGAAGCGCTGGATGAAGTCGGCGCCGCGCCGGTAGCTGTCGAACTGCGCTTCGGCGATCGAGATCACCTGGACCACGGCGACGCCGCCCGGCGCCAGGCGCCGCCGCAGCGTCTCGAAGTAGACCGGCCAGTAGCGCTCGCCGACGGCTTCGAGCATCTCGATCGAGACGATGCGGTCGTATCTCCCCGTTGCATCCCGATAGTCCTCGAGGCGCAGATCGACGCGCTCGGCCAGGCCTTCGGCAGCGACCCGCTGCCGGCCGTGCGCGAGCTGCTCGGCCGACAGGGTCAGGCCGGTGACGCGCACCGGGTGCCGCCGGGCGAGGTCGAGCGCGAGCGCGCCCCAGCCGCAGCCGATCTCGAGCACCCGCGCATCGCTGCCCAGCTCGTCGAGGCGGAGCAGTTGCCGGATGCGGGCGAGCTTGGTCGCCTGCGCCGACTCCAGCGTCTCGTCGGCGCCGCTGTAGATGCCGCTCGAATAGATCAGCTCCGCGTCGAGCCACTGGCGGTAGAAGTCGTTGCCGAGGTCGTAGTGGAAGGCGATGTTCTCGCGGCTGCCGCGCCTCGAGTTCGCGCGCGCCAGGTGCAGGGCCCGGAACAGCCAGCGCAGGGGCCGGGCCGCCTCGAGCGCTGCGCCCCAGCCGGCCTCGTTGCGGATGCCGAACTCGAGCAGCGCGGCCAGATCCGGCGTCGACCAGTCGCCGTCGCGGAACGACTCGGCCAGGCCGATGTCGCCGCCGAGCGCCAGCCGGGCCAGCGCACGCCAGCGGTGCACGGCGATGGCGACCTGCGGCCCAGGGGCGGCGGCATGACCCACGACCCGGGCCCCGTCCGGAAGCTCGATGGCGATCGAGCCGACGCTCAGGTTGCCCAGCAGGCGGCCGAGCAGGCGGCGCAGCGGCCAGGCCACGAGTCCGGCGAGCTTCGACGCCGGTGCCGGCGAGGCCGGCCGGCCGAGGGAGCTCGGCCCGCCGAGGGAGGTCGGCGCAGGCGCCGTCATGGCTCGGCGTGCCGCACGACGGTCAGCGAGCCCGGGCCGGCGGGCGCGTTCGGCTGCAGGCGCACACCCTTGGCGAACAGGCGCAGCGCTTCCCAGTGGATGGCCACGATCACCTTCAGCGTCAGCAGGGGGTGGGTGACGAAGACCCGCACCAGGGCCCGGTCGTCGAGGTGGCGGCGGACCGCGTCGAGGCGGGCGACCAGCACCGGGCCGACCTCGTCGCGCGCGACAACGCCGACGCTCATCGCGTCGCCGGCGGCGCCGCCGGGTGGCGCGACGCGGAAGTCGTAGCGCATCGCCGCGCCGAGGAAGGGCGACACGCGCAGGCGCTTGGCGCAGCGCTGCACGACGATGGCGCCTTCGTGCGCCGTCGCCGGGTCGACCTCGATCAGGTAGCTGTGCCGCTCGCCGAAGGTGTTGTTGACCTCGTAGAGGATCGCGCCGAGCGAGCCGTCGACGCGGTGGCAGAAGTACACGCTGAGCGGGTTGAACGCGTAGCCGAGGATGCGCGGCATGGCCAGGAGCCGGATCGGCCCGCCGACCGTCAGGCCGGCCTCGCCGAGGCGCCGCTCGACGTAGGCGCGCAGGCCGCCGCCCGGCACCGCGCCGCGGCTGCCGTCGCCGTGGTCTCGCTCGTGGAAGGCGAACAGGTTGAAGCGGTCGACGGAGAACCAGCGCAGGCGGCGGCCGAGCCCGGGCAGCTCGTCGAGGTCGAGCAGCAGCGAGAACACGCGGTAGGCGAGGCGATGCCGTGCCGGGCGCTGGCGCTGGTGCATCACGGCGCCGACGTACAGCGCCGAGGCAGGCTCCGCCGCGCGTGCCGGCGCGCTCACGAGGCGTGCGCCACCGGGGCGCGGACATGGATGCGCGCCGACTCGCCGGCGACCCGCCACGGCCGGCGCACCCCGCCGAGCGCCTCGGCGACGGCGAGGCCGGCCTGCAGCCCGTCCTCGTGGAAGCCGGCGCCGAAGTACGCGCCGCAGAACCAGGTCCGCCGCCGTCCCTGCAGCGACCACAGGTGGCGCTGGGCGCGGATGGCGGCGGCGTCGAACAAGGGGTGCTCGACGACTTCGGTGCGGATCAGGTGCGCGGCGCGCGGCGGACGCAGCGGGTTCAGCGTCAGGAACAGCGGCGTGCCTGGGTCGATGCCCTGCAGGCGGTTCATCCAGTAGGTGACGCAGGGGGCGCCGCCGCCGCCGCGCCGGGCCTGGTAGTTCCAGCTCGACCAGACCGCGCGCCGGCGCGGCATCAGGGCGGCGTCGCTGTGCAGGACGGCGTGGTTGCGCGTGTACGCGAAGGCGCCGAGCAGGCGCTTCTCGTCGGCGCCCGCGTCGGGCAGCAGGCGCAGCGCCTGGTCGGCGTGCGTGGCCAGCACGACATGCCCGTGCCGCGCTGCCCGACCGTCCGCGGTGGCCACCGTCGCGCCGTCGGCGTCGCGGCGCACCTCGACCGCCGCCCGACCCGTGCGCACGCCGTCGCCGAGCGCTGCGGCCATGCGCCGCACGTACTCGCGGCTGCCGCCCGAGACCGTGCGCCAGACCGGCCGGTCGGTCAGCTTCAGCAGGTGGTGGTTCTCGCAGAAGCGGACGAAGGCCTCGGTCGGGTAGCGGCCGACCTGGTCGGCCGGCGTCGACCAAATCGCCGCCGCCATCGGATAGAGGTGGTCCTCGCGGAAGGCACGCCCGTAGCCGCGCGCATCGAGGTAGTCGTCGAGCGGCAGCAGGCCGACCCGGGCGGCGTCGAGCGGCGCCTGCCGGTAGAAGCGGAGCAGGTCGCGCAGCATCGACCAGAAGCGCGGGCTGACGAGGTTGCCGCGCTGCGCGAAGAGGCCGTTCAGGTCGCCGCCGGCGTACTCGAGGGCGCCGTCGTCGAGGCTGACCGCGAACGACATCTCCGAGGCCTGCGTCGGCACCCCGAGGTTGGCGAACAGGGCGGTGAGGTTGGGGTAGGCCGGCTCGTTGTAGACGATGAAGCCGGTGTCGACGGGCTGGGTGGCGCCGTTCACCGCGACGTCGACCGTGTGGCTGTGCCCGCCGAGGCGGGGCTCGGCCTCGTAGAGCGTGACCCGGTGCCGCCGGGCCAGGAGCCAGGCTGCCGAGAGCCCGGCGATGCCGCTGCCGACGACCGCGATGTCGAGCCGGTGATCGGCGGTGTCGGTCGGGGCGGGCGCGGCCATCGCAGCTTGTACGTGCAAGCCGCCGTTCCGGATCACCGCCCTGTGATCCAATCCGCCGGCGCCCTCGTACAAGCCGCATGGACATCGCGCGGCAGACGGCGCCACAGGCTGCGGCTCCCACCGGCGCACGCGCCGGCAGGCTGTCGATCGTGACAGCGCACGAAGGCCGCGGAGCGATGCCGACCCCCGACGAGCTGAACGAACTGGCCCAGGCGGTCGCCGAGCGCGGCGACCGGCAGGCCTTCGCCATTCTCTTCAAGCACTTCGCGCCCCGCGTCAAGGCCTACCTCGTGCGCGGCGGCTGCTCGCCCGTGGTGGCCGAAGAGCTCGCCCAGGAGACGATGGTCCTGCTCTGGCGCAAGGCGGCGACCTTCGACCCGGCGCGGGCCCGCGTCTCGACCTGGATCTTCACGATCGCGCGCAACCTGCGCATCGACCAGCACCGTCAGCGCGGCCTCGTCATGGCGCAGGAGACCGATGCCGACGGTTCGGCGCCGGACCCGGAGTTCGGCGCCTTCGACGCCGTGGACCCGGCGGCGGGGCCCGACGAGCAGCTCGCCACTGCACAAGGTGAGCGTCGCCTGCGGGCCGCGATGGCACGCCTCTCCGCCGACCAGGCGCGCATCCTTCAGCTCTCCTACTACGGCGACCAGCCGCACGCCAGCATCGCGCGCGAGCTGTGCATCCCGCTCGGCACCGTCAAGTCGCGCATACGGCTTGCCGTCATCCACCTTCGGCGCCTGCTGTCGGAAACCGAACCATGACCCAGCACCACCCCGACGACACACGGCTCATGCAGCTGTCGGCCGCCAGCCTGGCGGCCGGGCCGGCGCTCGTCACGGCCGCCCACGTCGAGCGCTGCCTGCACTGCCGCGATCGCCTGGCCGAGTTCGATGCCGTGGGCGGCGTCCTGCTCGAAGGCATCGAGCCGGCGACGCTGGCGCCGCAGGCACTGGCCCGCACGCTCGCGCGCATCGACGCCGGCGCGACCGCGGCGCCGGCGCCTGCGCCGGTCTACCCGAGCGCGACCCTGCCGGACGGCGTCGCCTGGCCGCGCAGCATGCGTGGCTGCACGAGCGGCGCCTGGCGCTGGCTCGGCCCCGGCATGCGCTGGTGCCGCATCGCGCTGCCGCACGACCGCGCCGCCAACGTCTTCCTGCTCCGAATTTCCGCTGGAAAGAGCCTGCCGGTGCACACGCACGACGGCATCGAGCTGACGCAGGTGCTGTACGGCAGCTTCCACGACGGTCACGCCCTGTTCGGCGACGGCGACTTCGACGAGGCCGACGGCGAGGTGCTGCACCAGCCGGTGGTGCAGCCGGGCAGCGAGTGCATCTGCCTGGCCTCGGTGGAAGGCCGCGTGGCGTTCCAGGGCCGCGTCGCCCAGGTGCTCGGGTCGCTGGTCGGGATGTGAGGCCGACGGCAGCGCGGCCTCAGCCGACGGCTCGTTCGGCCACGAGGACCGCGGCACTCAGGCGGTCGAGGAGCTTTCGCTCAGCCAGGCCGTGAT
>NZ_JANODC010000291.1:0-2455 GCF_031412495.1 Rhizobacter sp.
TCAGCGCCTCGTCCGGGCTGCGGCCAAGCTCGACCGAGACGGCGAAGCTCAGGTAGACGCCCTCCTCGTCGCGGCTCAGCTCGAACTGGGTCAGCTCAGGCTCGGTGCCGCGGGCCGGACCGGCGCCGAGCAGGGCGCCGCCCGTGGCGGCGGGAAACAGGAGGCGCAAGCCGGCCGCGCCAAGCGCGCGAAGCACGCTGCGGCGGCGCGGAAAGCCGTGCGGCGGCGGCGGCCGAGTCATGGTTCGCGGGCGGGAAGACCGAAGGTCAGTGTTTCTCTAGCAGGGCGAGGAAAAAGCCGTCTGCGGCTCGGCTCGAATGAGCTCCGGGCGGCGTCTCGTCATTGTCGGCCAGCGGCAGCAGGTGGCCGGGCGAAGGCGGGTCGGCGGCCGGGGCAGCGTCGGCGCGCCGTTGCAAAAAAGCGTCGATCTGTGCCTGGCCCTCGGCCCTGAACACCGAGCAGGTGGCGTAGAGGAGCCGGCCGCCGGGCCGGAGCAGCGGCCAGAGCCCGTCGAGCAGGCGGGCCTGCGCCGCCGCCAGCGTCGCCACGTCGGCGGCGCGGCGGAGCCAGCGGACGTCGGGGTGGCGGCGGACGATGCCGGAGGCGGTGCAGGGCGCGTCGAGGAGGATCGCGTCGAACGGACGGCCATCCCACCAGCCGGCCGGGTCGGCGGCATCGCCGACCGCGGTCTGCGCCCGCAGCGACAGCCGGGCGAGCGTCTCGTCGACTCGGGCGAGCCGGGCGGTGTCGCGGTCGAGCGCGAGGAGGTCGAGGTCGGCCAGCTCGAGCAGGTGCGCGGTCTTGCCGCCCGGGGCGGCGCAGGCGTCGAGGACCCGTGCGCCGGGCGGCAGGCCGGCGCCGAGAAGGAGCGGGGCGGCGCGCTGCGCGGCAGCGTCCTGGACCGAGACGTCGCCGGTCGTGAACCCGGGCAGGCGCTGCACCGGCACCGGGGCGGCCAGCCGGACCGCGCCTGGCGCGCCCGCCTCGGCAGCGATCCCCGCCTCTGCCAGCCGCTCGAGGTAGGCCGCCACGCTGCTGCGGCGGGCGTTGACGCGCAACGTCATCGGCGGGTGTCGGTTGTCGGCGTCGGCGATCGCCTGCCACTCGGCCGGCCAGTCGTGGCGAAGGCGGTCCAGCCACCAGGCCGAGTGGTTGAAGCGGGCCAGCGGCTCGCGCGATGCCGTGCCGACCCGCTCGTCACGCTCGCGCAAAAAGCGGCGCAGCACCGCGTTGACGAAGCCGGCGCTGCGCGGCGCGCGCGCCCGCGCCGCGGCCACGGCCTGGTCGACCAGGGTGTGCTCGGCGTAGGGCGGCGACCCGGCCGGCCAGAGCAGCGCCAGTGCCGTGAGCAGGAGGGCGTCGACGTCGGCCGGCGGCGTCTTCGGCGCCAGATCCCGGCGCAGGACCTCGGCCGAGCCGAGCCAGCGCAGGGCATGGAACGACAGGGCCTGCGTTCCCGGCCGCGCCTCGGCGGGGCAGCGGGCCAGTGCCTCGTTGAGCGACTGCCCGGCGCGAACCGCCCGCACCGCGTCGGCAGCGTGGCCGAGCAGGCGCGCCAGCGGCAGGGCAGGCGTCGGCGGGGCGGTGGCCGGGGCCGGAGACGAGGAGCTGCTCACCTCGGGGAGTCTGCCAGCCCGACCTGGGGTAGGCTTGCTGCTCCCACGCAAGCGAGCTGCCCATGGCCGGCGAGAAACCCACACCGATCTTTCGCAGCGAAGGCGAGCTGTCGCGGCTGCCGGCGTCGGATCGCATCCGCTACCGGCTCATCGGCGCGCAGTGCCGCTACCACGCCAACGACAACATCGCCGAGCACATCGAGGAAGGCGAGCTCGACGAGTTGCGCGCCGAGGTCGAGGAAAAGATGCAGGCGGTGCTGCGCGCCCTCGTCATCGACACCGACAGCGACCACAACACCAGCGACACGGCCAAGCGGGTCGCCAAGATGTTCATCACCGAAGTCTTCCGCGGCCGCTACGTCGCCCCCCCGTCGGTGACCGAGTTCCCGAACGTCTCTCGCCTGAACGAGCTGATGATCGTCGGCCCGGTCACCGTGCGCAGCGCCTGCTCGCACCACCTGTGCCCGATCATGGGCAAGGTCTGGATCGGGCTGCTGCCGAACGAGCACTCGAACCTGATCGGCCTGTCGAAGTACGTCCGCATCTGCGACTGGATCATGAGCCGGCCGCAGATCCAGGAAGAGGCGGTGACGATGCTGGCCAACGAACTGCAGGACCGCGTCAAGCCCGACGGCCTGGCCATCGTCATGGAGGCGGATCACTTCTGCATGGCCTGGCGCGGCGTCAAGGACGCCGACGCGAAGATGACGAACAGCGTCATGCGCGGCTCCTTCCTCAAGGACGCCAGCCTGCGCCGCGAGTTCCTGTCGCTGGTCGCCAAGAAGGCCTGAAGGAGCACCCATGCTGGTCCGTCTCATGTATGCCAGTCGTGCCTCGGC
>NZ_JANODC010000292.1:0-8312 GCF_031412495.1 Rhizobacter sp.
ATCTCGGCGTTGACGCCGAAGGTGAAGGCGCGGCTGATCTGGAAGTACTGCTGACCCTGCAGGTTCAGCCGCAGGTAGCGCGCGTCGCCCAGCATCGCGACGTCGAGGTTCATGCGCGTGTATCGCCCGGCCGTGGGGACCAGGGCGCTGTCGCGGTTGTCGCGCGACCATCCGACGGTGAGCGGGATCGAGGTGCTCTTCTCGCCGAACTGCTCGCGGTAGAGGAAGTAGCTGTTCGGCAGTTGCGTCGCGCCCTTGATCTGGGTCTGCTCGGCGCCGATGCCGAAGAACACCGTGTCGTATTCGCTGAAGGGAACGCCGAAGCGCACCGAGACGCCCGGCGTGACCAGTTCGTACTCCTCGCCCTGGCTGTTGATCGGCTTGGTGGTCCGGTAGTAGATGTCGATCGCGCGCGAGATGCCGTCGATCGTGAAGTACGGGTCGACCGTGCTGACGACGAGCGTGCGGTTGTACTTGCTGGTGTTGACCTCGAGGCCGAGGTAGTTGCCCGAGCCGAAGATGTTCTCCTGCTTGATCGAGCCGCTCAGCGACAGCTTGTCGGCCGACGAGAAGCCGGCACCGATCGACAGGTTGCCGGTCGGCTTTTCCTTGATCGTGATCGTCAGGTCGACCTGGTCGGCGGAGCCCGGCACCTCGGTGCTGTCGATGTTGACTTCGCTGAAGTAGCCGAGGCGATCGACCCGGTCGCGCGAGAGCTTGATCTTGCGTCCGTCGTACCAGGACGACTCGAACTGGCGGAACTCGCGCCGGATCACCTCGTCGCGCGTCTTGGTGTTGCCCGCGACGTTGACGCGGCGGACGTAGACCCGCCGCTGCGGCTCGGCGACCAGGGTCAGGGCGACGCGCGCATTGGCGCGGTCGATCTCCGTGCGCGCATCGACCTTGGCGAAGGCATAGCCGAAGGTGCCGAACCGGTCGACGAAGGCGCGCGTCGTCTCGGCGACCGCCTCGGCGCGGTAGGGCTGTCCCGGACGCACCGTGACCAGCGTCTTGAAGTCTTCCTCCTTGCCCAGGTACTCGCCTTCGAGCCTGACGGCGGTCACCGTGTAGGGCTGCCCTTCGTTGACGTTGATCGTGATCGTGATGTCCTGCTTGTCGGGCGAGATCGTCACCTGCGTCGACTGCACCTCGAACTCGAGGTAGCCGCGGTTTTGGTAATAGGCGCGCAGCGTCTCGAGATCGGCGTTCAGCTTGGCGCGCGAGTAGCGGTCGCCCTTCAGGTAGAAGTTGAGCCAGCCGCCGTCGTTCAGCTCGAACAGGCCCTTGAGCGTCCGTTCCGAGAACGCCTTGTTGCCGGCGATGCGGATCTCGCTGATCTTGGCCGCGCCGCCCTCCCTGATCGTGAACGTCACGTTGACGCGATTGCGCTCCTGCGGCGTCACCGTCGTCACCACCTCGGCGCCGTAGAGGCTGCGCGTGAGGTACTGGCGCTTCAGCTCTTGCTCGGCCCGGTCGGCCAGGGCCTTGTCGAACGGCAGGCCCTCGCCGATGCCGAAGTCCTTCAGCGACTTGATCAGGACGTCCTTCTCGAACTCCTTCATGCCGACGAAGTCGATGCTGGCGATGACTGCGCGCTCGTCGACGATGACGACGGCGACGCCGTTGTCGATGTCGATGCGCACGTCCTTGAAGAGGCCTGTCGCGAACAACGCGCGCAATGCCGCCGCGCCCTTCTCGTCGGTGTAGGTGTCGCCGATCCGGAACGGCAACGCGGCGAAGACGGTGCCGGCGTCGGTCCGCTGCAGACCTTCGACCCGGATGTCCTTCAGGACGAAGGGCTCCACCGCCAGGGCCGAGCCGGCGAAGAGAGCGAGAGCCAGAGCGAGGGAGGCGGGGGCGAGGCGGAACGAACGTTGACGGGAACGGGAAAGGCGCGGGTGGGGATGCATGCAGTCGGTCATTGGAGACCCAGCAGGCGGGCCATGTCGTTGTAGAGGGCCAGGGACATCATCATGAGCATGATGGCAACCCCGCCTCGCTGCAGTCTGTCGAGCCACAACTCGGAGACCGGACGCCCCGTCACGGCCTCGAAAAGATAATACATCAGGTGCCCTCCGTCGAGGATCGGCAGAGGCAGCAGATTGAGGACGCCGAGGCTCACGCTGACCACGGCGAGAAAGCCCAGGTAATACGCGAGGCCGAGGCGCACCGACTGGCCGGCGTAGTCGGCGATCGTCACCGGCCCGCTGAGGTTCTTGAGCGAAGCCTGGCCGATGAGCATCTTGCCGAGCATCTTCACGGTCAGGGCCGAGACCTGCCAGGTCTGGGTGACGGCGTGGCCGATCCCTTCGATGATGCCGTAGCGCACCGAGACGATCTCGGGCGGGCGGCCGGGAAAGACCTCGAGGCGACCGACCCGGTTGCCGCCGTCAACGGTGATCGCCGGCGTGACGACGAGGTCGAGCCGCGCGCCCTGACGCTCGATGCGCCACTGCATGGGGACGGCAGCGCCGGTCTTGCCGCTGGCCCGGATCGCATCGCGGGCCTGGCCCCCGTCCTCGATGGCCCGCCCGTCGATGCTGAGGATGCGGTCGCCGGCGCGCAGCCCGGCCGCAGCACCGGCGCCGCCGGGCTTCACCTCGCCGAGCACCGGTTCGCTCCAGGGCTGGCCGAGGCCGATGCGCTGCATCGTCTTGGCATCGAGCTCGGCCGCGCCCAGGGCTGCCAGCTCGAGGTGGACGCGGCGCTGGCCGCGCCCTTCGCGCGTGCTGACGAGCAGGTCGAGGTCTTCCCCGTGCAGCATCGCCTGCGTGACCTGCCAGCGCAGGTCGGTCAGGGAACGGACGTCGCGCCATTCGTCGCCGCCCTGGGACCAGGCCAGGACCGAGTCGCCGCTGCGCAGGCCGGCGCGCTCGGCGATGCTTCCAGCCGCCGGCGGGCCGAGCAAGGCCTTCGGCTCGTCGACGCCGACCCAGCTGGCGGCGGCGTACAGCGCGATGGCCAGCAGCAGGTGGGCCGCCGGACCGGCGCCCACGACCGCAGCGCGCTGCCACAGCGGCTTGCGGTTGAACGCGCGGTCCAGCTCGCCCGCATCGACCTTGCCTTCTCGCTCGTCGAGCATGCGGACATAGCCGCCGAGCGGCAGTGCGCAGACGACGAACTCGGTGCTGGTCGGCGTCGCCTGCCGGCGCCAAAGGACGCGCCCGAAGCCGATCGAGAAGCGCAGCACGCGCACCCCGCAGGCCACCGCGACGCGGTAGTGGCCGTACTCGTGCACGACGATGAGCAGGCCCAGCGTGAGCAGGAAAGCGAGAACCGTGGTGATCATGCCGCGAGACCTTTCACGAACCGCTGGGCGAAGCGCCGCGCTTCTGCGTCGAGGGCGAGCAGCGAGTCGAGCGATCCCGTCGCTCCGGCGTGCGGGACGATCGCATCGACGGTGCGGCAGTTGACGGTGTGAATCTCATCGAAGCGGATGGTTCCGGCAAGAAAGGAGGCGACGGCCTCTTCGTTGGCCGCGTTGAGCACGGCGCTGCTCCCCGGCCGGGCCCGCAGCGCGTTCCAGGCGAGCGTGAGGCTGGGATAGAGCCGCGCGTCGGCCGGCTCGAAGGTGAGCGCAGCCAGCGAGCGCCAGTCGAGCGGCTCGGTACCGGAGGCGATCCGCTCGGGCCAGGCCAGGCCCACGGCGATCGGCACGCGCATGTCGGGCGTGCCGAGCTGGGCCAGCACCGAGTGGTCGCGGCAGACGACCATCGAATGGATGATGCTCTGCGGGTGGATGACGACCTGGATCTGCTCCGGCGCAAGGTCGAACAGGTAATGCGCCTCGATCACCTCGAGGGCCTTGTTCATGAGCGTCGCCGAGTCGACCGAGATCTTGCGCCCCATGACCCAGGTCGGATGGGCGCAGGCCTCGTCGGGCGTGACGGCGCCGAGGGTCGCCGGATCGCGGCCCCGGAACGGGCCGCCGGACGCCGTCAGGACGATGTGGTCGATGCGGTCGGGCCAGGTCGAGCGGTCGTCCGGCAGGCACTGCAGGATGGCCGAGTGCTCGCTGTCGATCGGCAGCAGCGTCGCGCCGCCGCGGCGCACCGCCTCCGTGAAGAGATCGGCGCCGAGCACCAGCGCCTCCTTGTTCGCGAGCAGGATGCGCTTGCCGGCCTCGGCCGCCGCCAGGCACGGCGGCAGCCCGGCGGCGCCGACGATGGCCGCCATCACCGTGTCGACCTCCGGATGGGCGGCGAGCTCGCAGAGCGCCCGCGCCCCGGCGAGCACTTCGGTCGGCACCCGGGCGTCGCGAAGGCGAGCGGTCAGCGTCTGCGCGTCGGCGGTGCTCCCGACGGCGGCGAAGCGCGGGCGCCAGCGCAGGCATTGCGCCAGAAGTTCGTCGAGCCGGCGCAGCGCCGTGATCGCGAACACCTCGAAGCGCTGCGGATGACGGCCGATCACGTCGAGCGTCGCCGCACCCACGGACCCGGTTGCGCCCAGCACGCAGACGCGCTGCGGCCCTTGCTGCGGCATGGAGCTCATGGCTGCGTCAGAAAGGGGCCAGCGCCAGGGCGATCGGAAAGACCGGCAGCAGCGCGTCGACGCGATCGAGGATGCCGCCGTGGCCGGGCAGCAGGCCGCCGCTGTCCTTGGCCCCCGCGCTGCGCTTGACGAGCGACTCGAACAGGTCGCCGACGACGCTCATCGCGACGAGGAAGACGACGACCAGGGCCAAGCCGATGGTCGTCAAGCGCTCGTTCACGAGCGTGTAGAAGCTGTCGTAGTAAGTCATGCCGCGGCCGTCGATGAAGACCCAGGCGCCGGCGACCAGGAGCGCACCCAGGATGCCGCTCCACACGCCGGCCCAGCTCTTGCCCGGGCTGATCGACGGCGCCAGCTTGCGCTTGCCGAACGCCCGCCCCCCGAAGTAGGCGAAGATGTCCGCGGTCCAGACCAGGAAGAAGACGGAGAGGATGAAGTTGAGGCCGCCGGCCTTGGCATTGACCATCGCCAGCCAGGCGGTCCAGAGGGCGAGCAGGCCGACCGCGCAGCGGACCGCGGGCGGCACGCGCGACCAGCCGGCCACGCCCCCGCGAAGGACCCAGGCGCCGCCGAGCACCCAGGCGCCCATGGCGATCCACCACGCGACGCGCGGCGCCGCGGTGGTCAACCCGGCCCACCAGGCGAGCGCGCAGGCGACGCCGAGCGCGACGCCGAGCGGAACGGCGATGCGCCCGGCATCGTTCAGCCGCGCCCATTCCCACCCGCCCGCGGCGAAGGCGACCAGCGACAGCAGGGCGAACGGCCAGAGCCTGTCGACGAGCAGTGCCGGCAGCAGCAACGCAAGCAGCACCGTGGCGGTAACGATGCGCTGTCTCAGCACGCGAAGGACCTAGGTTCCGGTCGAGACGAGTTCGCCGGCACTCGCCACCGCGCCGAAGCGACGGTCGCGACGAGCGTACTGCGCCAGGGCCGAGTCGAGCTCGTCGCTGCCGAATTCGGGCCACAGGCATTCGGTGAAGACGAGCTCCGAGTACGCCGCCTGCCAGAGGAGGAAGTTGCTGATCCGGATCTCGCCGCCGGTGCGGATGAAGAGGTCCGGATCCGGCGCATAGCTGAGCGCCATGTAGCTGTTCAGCGTCGCCTCGTCGAGCGTGTCGGCGGCGACGCCGGCGGCCATGGCGCGACGGCATGCCTGGACGATGTCCCAGCGGCCGCCGTAGTTGAAGGCGACCGACAGGTTGATGCGCGTGTTGTGCCGCGTGCTGTCCTCGGCGTCCTGCCAGGCCTGGCGCAGCTTGTCCGAGACCTGGGTCCGGTCGCCGACGATGCGGACGCGGACGCCGTCGCCGGCGAGCTTGCCCAGGTACTTCGAGACGGCGACGAGGACCAGCCCCATCAGGCCCGACACCTCTTCGCTCGGCCGCTTCCAGTTCTCCGACGAGAACGCGAAAACAGTCAGGTACTCGATGCCCCGGTCGGCGCAGGCGTGCACCGTGCGCACGAGTGCGTCGACGCCCTGCTTGTGTCCGAAGAAACGCGGCATGTGCCGCTTGACGGCCCAGCGTCCGTTGCCGTCCATGACGATGGCCACATGCCGCGGCACCCTCGGGGACCGACCCGACGGATCGGTCATGCCGCTGCCTCGCCGGCGGCGACCGGCTTCGCTGGCGCCCGCATCAGACTGCCATGATCTCGGTTTCCTTCGCCGAGGTGAGCCGGTCGATCTCGGCGATCGTCCGGTCGGTCAGCTTCTGCAGGTCCTCGAGCGAACGCCGTTCCTCGTCTTCCGAGATCGACTTCTCCTTGGCCAGGCGCCTGGCGTGGTCGTTGGCGTCGCGGCGCAGGTTGCGGACGGCGATCTTCGCCTCCTCGCTCGCGTGGCGGACCACCTTGGTCAGGTCGCGCCGCCGCTCCTCGGTAAGGGCGGGCATGGGCACGCGCAGGAGGTCGCCCTGGCTCGACGGGTTCAGGCCGAGTTCCGACTCGCGGATCGCCCGCTCGATCTTGCCGCCCATACCCTTCTCCCATGGCTGGACGCTGATCGTGCGGGCATCGAGCAGGGTGACGTTGGCGACCTGGCTGATCGGCACCATCGAGCCGTAATACTCGACCTGCACCTGGTCGAGGATGCCTGGGTGGGCCCGGCCGGTGCGGATCTTCTGCAGCTCGCTCTTGAACGATTCGATGGAGCGAGCCATCTTCTGCTCGGCCGTGCTCTTGATGTCGGCGATGGTCATCTCGTGGTGTCCTCAGACATGGACGAGCGTGCCTTCATCCTCGCCCATCACGACGCGCTTGAGAGCGCCGGCCTTGAAGATGCTGAAGACACGGATCGGAAGCTTCTGGTCGCGGCACAGCGCGAACGCGGTGGCGTCCAGCACCTGCAGGTTGCGGATGATGGCCTCGTCGAAGCTGATGCGGCTGTAGCGGGTGGCCGTCGGGTCCTTCTTCGGATCGGCGTTGTAGACGCCGTCGACGCGGGTCGCCTTCAGGACGATCTGAGCCCCGATCTCGGCACCGCGCAGGGCCGCGGCCGTGTCGGTGGTGAAGAAGGGGTTGCCCGTGCCCGCGGCGAAGACCACGACCTTGCCTTCCTCCAGGTACTGCAGCGCCTTCGGACGGACGTAGGGCTCGACCACCTGCTCGATCGCGATCGCCGACATGACGCGCGCGGTGATGCCTTCCTGGCGCATCGTGTCGGCAAGGGCCAGCGCGTTCATCACGGTCGCCAGCATGCCCATGTAGTCGGCGGTCGCCCGATCCATCCCGACCGAGCCGCCGGCCACGCCGCGGAAAATGTTGCCGCCGCCGATGACGACGGCGACCTCGCAGCCGAGCCGCGTCACCTCCTCGATCTCGCGGACGATGCGCACGATGGTGGCGCGGTTGATGCCGTAGGCATCCTCGCCCATCAAGGCTTCGCCGGAGAGCTTGAGCAGGATGCGCTTGTAGGCGGCCATTCGAATCGGATTCCCCGTGTGTCTACCCGTCGGGAGCAGCGAGAGTCTAGCCGGCCATCGCCGCGGTTCTGCGGGCCATCGGCCTCAGCCGCCCTTGGCGGCCGCGACCTGCGCCGCGACCTCGGCGGCGAAATCGCCCGCCTTTTTCTCGATGCCTTCGCCGACGACGTAGAGCGTGAAGTCCCTGATCCGGGTCGACTTCTCCTTGAGCATCTGCTCGACGGTCTGCTTGTCGTTCTTCACGAAGGGCTGGTTGTTGAGGCTGACTTCCTTCAGGTACTTGGCCACGGAGCCTTCGACGCGCCTGGCCACGATCTCCGGCGACTGGACCGGCTTGTTCTCCGTCCGGGCCTTCTCGGCGTCCTCGGCGGCCTTCTGCGTGGCGATGGAGCGCTCCTTGTCGACCAGTGCCGGCGGCACGTCGGCGGACGTCAGCGCCACCGGCTTCATCGCCGCCACGTGCATGGCGACGTCCTTGGCCGCGACCTCGTCGCCCTCGTATTCGACGAGCACGCCGATGCGGGTCCCGTGCAGGTAGCTGGCGACCTGTCCGCCGCCCGCATAGCGCCTGAAGCGGCGGATCGACATGTTCTCGCCGATCTTGCCGACCAGGCCCTTGCGCACGTCCTCGACGGTGGGGCCGAAGCCCTCCTGGCTCAGCGGCAGGCCGGCAAGGGCCGCGACGTCAGCGGGGTTGCGTTCGGCGACGAGCCCGGCCAGCGCACGCGCGAAGGCCAGGAAGGCGTCGTTCTTGGTGACGAAGTCGGTCTCGCAGTTGACCTCGACCAGGGCGCCCGTCGAGCCCTGGACGGAGGCCGTGACGACACCCTCGGCGGCGATTCGCGAAGCCGCCTTGCCCGCCTTGCTGCCGAGCTTGACGCGAAGCAGTTCCTCGGCGCG
>NZ_JANODC010000293.1:0-5238 GCF_031412495.1 Rhizobacter sp.
CGCCCTTGCGGCCGGCCTGGCAGGCCCTCGCGTCGCTGGCCCGCCCGCGCGACGCCGCGGGCGCGCACGAGGCGCTGGCCCGGCTCGACCTCGCCGATCGCTTGTTCGATCGCTGCGACCGGCTCTCGGGCGGGCAGCTGCAGCGGGTCGGCATCGCCCGCGTCCTCTACCAGCAGCCCGACCTGCTGCTCGCCGACGAGCCGGTCTCGGCCCTCGACCCGACGCTGGCCGACGCCGCGGTCGGCGTCCTCGTCGCCGAGAACGAGGACCGCGGCGCGACGCTGGTGGCGTCGCTGCACGCGGTCGACCTGGCGCTGAAGTGGTTCCCACGCCTGGTCGGCATGCGGGCCGGCAGGGTCGTGTTCGACCGCGCGACCCACGCCGTCACGAGCGAGATGCTGAGCGAGCTCTACGCGGCCGAGGGCGGCACCCTGCCGATGCAGGGCGTCGACCTGAGCCAGGCGCCCGACGCGAAGGCGGTCGTCGAGGCCGCGCTGATCGCGCCGCGCTGCCGGTGAGGGCGCCGAGCCCGGTCGGCGCGCCCTGGCGCGACCCTGCGGCGACGCGGCGCATCGGCGTCGCGGTCACCGCCGCGGTCGTCCTCTGGCCGCTGCTCGTTCTCGCCGAGTTCGAGCCGTGGCGCCTCTTCGATGCCAGCCACCTCGCGGTCATGGCCGGCTTCCTAGGCGGCTTCCTGCCCCCGGTCGTGACCGCGGAGTTCCTCGGCCTCCTGCTGCGCGCCACCCTCGAGACGCTCGCCATCGCGACCGCCGGCGTCACCCTCGCGTTCGTCATCGCCGCGCCGCTAGCAGCGTTTGCAACGCGTTCGCTGTCGGTCGCCCGCATCGGCCCCGGGCCCGGCCTGCGCTCGGGCGTCGCGATGCGCACCGTCGTGCGCGGTCTGCTCACGCTGCTGCGGGCGATCCCGGAGATCGTCTGGGCCCTGCTCTTCGTCCGCGCCCTCGGCCTCGGCCCGGGCGCCGGCGTGCTGGCCCTGGCCGTGACCTACGGCGGCATGCTCGGCAAGGTCTACGCCGAGATCCTCGAGTCCGGCGACACGCGACCGGCCCGGGCCCTCCTCGAGGCCGGCAGCTCGCGCACCGGCGCGCTCCTCTACGCCCTCGTTCCGGGCAATGCGCAGGAGCTCGCCTCGTACACCGTCTACCGCTGGGAGTGCGCGGTGCGCGCGTCGGTGGTGATGGGATTCGTCGGCGCCGGCGGCCTCGGCCAGCTCATGGACCAGTCGATGAAGATGCTCAACGGCGGCGAAGCCAGCTCGGTCCTCCTCGTCTTCCTCGGCCTCGTCGTCGTCGCCGACCTGCTGAGCGCGCTGATCCGGCGCGTCCTCGCATGAAGCGCGCCACCGCCGTGCCGACCGGCGCCTCCCTGCCTTCGCGCCCGGATCGCCGCTGCGTCGAATGCATGGTGCTCGCCTTGGCCGTGCTCGCCGCGATCGTCGCCAGCTTCGCCTACCTGGCGGTCGACTGGCGCGGCCTCTTCAGCGGCGAGTCGATGCGCCTGATGGGCCGATTCGCGGCCGAGTTCTTCCCGCCGGACCTGTCGCCGGCATTCGTCGGCCGCGCCGCATGGGGGGCGCTGCAGACGTTTGCCGTCGCAACCGTCGGCACCTTGCTCGCGGTCGTCGCCGGCGGCCTGCTCGCCCAGCCAGCCGCCGGCCGCTTCGGCACGCCGGCGCGCGTCGCCGCCCGTCTCGCGCTGAACGCCCTGCGCAGCGTTCCGGAGCTGGTCTGGGCGGCGATCATGGTCATCGCCGCCGGTCTCGGCCCGTTCGCGGGCACCCTGGCCCTGGCGCTGCACACCAGCGGGGTCCTCGGCCGCCTTTGTGCCGAAAGCCTCGAGAACGCGCCGCCCGGCCCGGAACGCGCCTTGCGCGACGCCGGCAGCACGCCAGTCGCCGCCTTCGCCTACGCGACGCTGCCGCTCGTCATCGCGCAGGTCGTCGCCTATGCGCTGTACCGCCTCGAGATGAACATCCGCATGGCCGCGGTGCTCGGCTTCGTCGGCGCCGGCGGACTCGGCCAGATGCTCTACTTCCATCTCTCGATCTTCCAGCAGGCCCAGGCGTCGACGCTGCTGATGGCGATGCTGCTGCTGGTCTTCGCCGTCGATGCGCTGAGCGGCTGGGGCCGGGCCCGGCTCGCGCCCGCCTACGCCTGAGTTCCGGCAGCGCGCTTCAGCGCAGGCCGAGCCAGCGATCGACCGACACCGCGCCGGCGCCGCGGGCCGCGAGCAGGAGCAGCGGCGCGGCCCACGACAGGTGCGTTGGCCAGGCATCCGGGTAGACGAAGACCTGGATGACGAGCGTCATGCCGAGCAGGGCGAGGGCGGCGCCGCGGGTGAACAGGCCGACGACGAGCAGGAGCGGGAACAGGTGCTCGGCATAGGCAGCGGCGTGCGCGGCGAAGGCCGGGTCGAGCAGCGGCAGGCGGTACTCGTCGCGAAAGAGCCCGACCGCGCCTTCGCTGACGCCGAGCAGGCCGTCGACCTTGGTCCGGCCGGACTGGAAGAAGACGGCGGCGATGCCGAGCCGGCTGGCGAGCAACACGACGTCGAGGCCGAGCCAGCGCCCGAGCGCGTCCGCGCCGCGGTTCCAGGCGGCTCGCCACGACGTGCCCGAGAGGATCGCGCTCATCGGTCGAGGCGCGTGAACGCGCCGGCAGCCAGCAGCTGCGGCAGTGCGGCAACGACCGCCGACTCGCCCGCCCGCGCGGCGGCTTCGGCGAGCGTCCGGCCGGCGGCGCAGGCGTCCAGGAAGGCGACCGACGCGGCGTCGATCGCCTGCCACTCGACGATGCCGTGCGGTCGCGTGAGCAGGCCGCTTTCGTCGCCCACGCCGAGTTCGGCGCCGACATCGTCGCCGTCGCGATGACGACGCCAGATCGTGAACGCCGCCGACTCGGCGACGCTCAGCCAGCGCGCCGCCGGGTGCGGGACCAGCACGGCGCGAAGGAGCTCCTCGGGCCCGAGCCGGCCCACCTCGGCCGGCGCAAGCACCGGCCCGTCCGGGGCCGAGTGCGCTTCGATCCAGAGACGGTCCAGCCGGGCCACGTCGGCCAGGTAGGGCAGGGCGCGCGCCGAGCCGAAGCCGGCGAGGAAGTCGGCCAGGCCGGCACCGTAGTCGGCCAGGCTGCCCGTGCTCGGCGGATGCTCGCGGACAAACGCGCCGGCGGCGCTCTCGAGCCAGGCTTCGCCGACGATCTGGCGCACCGTCGGGTGGTTGGCGACGAGGGCGTCGATGCACGCCGCCAGGGTGGTGTTGCGATAGACAGCGAACCCCGGCTGGCGCGCGAAGTCGGGGAGCGGGCGGTCCGGGTCCTGGTCGGCGTCACCGAGCAGGGCCGCGGCGAAGTCGCGCTGGAAAGCGTCGAGACTCGCGCCGGCCGGCAGCGACGGGGCGTTCATGCCGGCACCGCCTGCTCGCGAACCGCGTCGACGTGCACGGCGTGGGCGCGATCGCGCTCGGCGAGCAGTTCGGCAAAAGGCGGGACGGCGGCGTCGCGCTCGATCAGCGTCGGCCGCGTTCCGGTGCGGGCGATGAAGCGCTCGTACAGGGCCAGGACGGGCGCCGACACCGGCGCGTCGTGCGAGTCGATGAGCAGCGCCGCGCCGCGCCGCGCGTCGGCGCGGTGCCCGGCCAGGTGCACTTCCATCACCGCCGCGGCCGGAAAGCTGTCGACGTAGGCCGCCGCGTCCTGGCCGAGGTTGTTGGCCGAAACGTGGACGTTGTTGAGGTCGAGGAGCAGGCCGCAGCCGGTGCGGCGCGCCAGTTCGGCGAGGAAGCCGACCTCGCTCCAGTCGTGCCCGTCGAGATGCAGGTAGTGCGACGGGTTCTCGATGGCGATGCGGCGACCGATCGCATCCTGGACGCGCTCCACGTTGCCGGACATGCAGGCCAGGGCCTCGTCGCTGCGCGGCACCGGGAGCAGGTCGGGGAAGACCGCGCCGCCGCGGCGCGACCAGGCCAGGTGCTCGGAGACGAGCACCGGCTGGATCCGTCGCACGAGCGCCGCGAAGCGGGCGAGCTCGGCGGCGTCGACCGGCTCGCTGCCGGCCAGCGACAGCGACACGCCGTGCAGCGACACCGGGTGCTCGGCGCGGATCGCCTCGAGCCACGCCAGGCGCGGCCCGCCCTGCACGAAATAGTTCTCGGCGTGAACCTCGAACCACAGGCCCGGCGCGCGACACGCCAGGGCGTCCTCGTAGTGCTCTGCCTTGAGGCCGAGGCCGGCCGTGAGCGCCGGCGCAGCCATGCCGGCGCGGATCGCCGTCATGCCGCTCAGGACTTGGCGGAGAGCGAGCCGGTTCCCTTCGGGGTCTTGATCGTCGTGCAGGTGCCGGCCGGCACGTTCTTCCAGGCGTTGCCCTGGTAGTCGACCTTCGAGGTGCCGGCGCAGGTGGTGCCGGCGCCCGCCGCGCAGTCGTTCTTGCCCGCCATGGAGACGCCGTAGCACTTCTCCATCGCCGCCGATTTCTCGGCAGCGGGCTTGTCGGCGGCGAAGGCCGACGATCCGGAAAGGGCCGTGAGGGCCGCGGCGGCGAAGGCGAGCGAGCGAGCGTTCATCGGTGAAACTCCTGAAGATGAGGGAAGGGGTCAGACGACGTGCCAGCCCGGGTCCGGGATTCGCGGCAGGCTCGCCTTCATCCTTATTCGCGCTGACCCGGCGCCGGGTTACAGCCGACGGCGAAAACTTTCGGCCCTTGTTTCGAGCTTCCTGTAACCCGCGGCGCGGCCGGTACGAATAGACCAGAGCGTGTCGCTCCCGGACGAACCTGGCCTGCGCGCCCTGCTTGTTCTCGCTCTCGGCGGAGACAACGCGGCGTATGCCGACTTCCTCGGGCATGTCGGCGACCGCCTGCGCGGCTACTTCAGGCGCCGCGCCGCCGCTTTTCCGGATGACGTCGAGGACCTCGTGCAGGAAACGATGCTTGCTCTCCACAACCAGCGCCACAGCTATCGCCCGGGCGAGCCGGTGACGCCATGGCTCTATGCGATCGCCCGCTATAAGCTGATCGACCTGCTGCGCAGCCGCGCGGCGCGGCCGACGCTGGTGCCGCTCGGCGACGACAACGAGGAGGCCGCGTTCATGGCCTGCCCCGAGCCGCAGGTGTTCGAGGCCCGCCGCGATCTCATCGCCCTCGTCGCGTCGCTGCCCGATCGCTACCGCCTGCCGATTGCCGGCGTGAAGATCGAGGGGCTTTCGGTGGCGGAGACGGCGC
>NZ_JANODC010000294.1:0-4792 GCF_031412495.1 Rhizobacter sp.
CACCGACTTCAGTTCGAACTTCAGGAACCAATCCTGCAGCGCGCGCAGCTGGCCCGCGTCATGGGTCCCGCTGCGGTCTACCAGCGCGTACTGGTAGATCCAGCCGACGCCGGTCGCGTCGGGGCCGAGCGAGGCCGTCGCCCCCGCCGGCAGCCGTGCCTGCACCTGGCTCAGGGCCTCGAGGACGCGCGAGCGGGCCCAGTAGAGGTCGGTGCCGTCCTCGAACAGGACGTAGACGAACGAGTCGCCGAAGAACGAGTAGCCGCGCACCGTCTTCGCGCCAGGCACCGACAGCATCGTCGTCGTCAGCGGGTAGGTGACCTGGTTCTCGACGATGCGCGGCGCCTGGCCCGCGAAGCCGGTGCGGATGATGACCTGCACGTCGGAGAGGTCGGGCAGGGCGTCGAGCGGCGTCTTCAGCAACGCGTGAACGCCCCAGGCGGCGACCATCAGCGTCGCCAGCAGGACCAGGAAGCGGTTGACGATGGACCAGCGGATGAGCCGCGCGATCACCGCGTGCTCCCCGAGGCCGCGGGCCGCACCGCGGTGAGCTGCGGCACGCCGTCGGCGCCCATCGCGAACTCGAAGGCGATCCGGTCGCCGGCCTTGACGCCCGCCGGGGGACCGCTCGACGGCACCTTGAAGTCCATCGTCATCGGCCCCCACTTGAGGCTGGGGATCGGGCCGTGCGACAGCGTCAGCGCATCGCTGCCGACGCTTTCGACGCGGCCTTCGCCGGCGTGCCTCGGGCCGGCGGGGATCGCCGCCGCAGCGGCTGGCACGCTGGCCGGCGCGCTCGCGGGCGGCGCCGCCTCCGCCGGCGGCATCGCGTTCAGGCGCGCCTCGACCCCCTTCAGGCTGGCCTCGGAGTCGATCAGGAACTGCGACGACACGACCACCCGCTGGCCGGCCTGCAGGCCGCGGCGGATCTCGGTCTGGCCGGAGCGCTCGACGCCGGTCTCCACATCGACCGGCCGGAAGCGGCCGTCCGCCTCGGCCAGCATCACGACGCTGCGCCGGCCGGTCTGGATCACCGCCTCGCTGGGCACGAGCAGCGCCGTGCCGGGCCGGGCGTCGCTGAATTGCATCTGCACGAACATGCCCGGCACCAGGCGGCCGCCGGGGTTGGCGAGCTCGACGCGCGCCTTCAGCGTGCGGGTCGCGGCGCTGACGTCGGGCAGGATCGCCTGCACCGTGCCCGCGAAGGTCTCGCCCGGCGCGGCCGGGCTTGTGGCCTGGACCCGGGCCCCGGGTCGCAGCAACCCGGCCTGGCTCTCCGGCACCTCGGCCTGGGCCCACACCGTGCGCAGGCCGTTGAAGCGGAACAGCGTCGCGCCCGGCGTGACCGTCATTCCCTCGCGCACCGTCAGTTCGACCAGCACGCCGCCGATCGGCGCCAGCAGCGACAGGCGCGGCTGGGTCCGGCCGGTCGACTCGACGAGGCCGATCTGCGCCTCGCTCATGCCGACCTGGCGCATGCGCTGCCGCGCCGCATCGACGATCGGCGCGAGGTCGCTGCCCTGCATGCGCCGCACCGAGAGGAACTCCTCCTGGGCGGCGATCCAGTCCGGCACGTAGACGTCGGCGAGCGGCTGGCCAGCGCGCACCGCGTCGAGCGTGGCGCGCACGTGCAGGCGCTCCACGTAGCCGGTGGCGCGCGCCTGCACGACCGCCTGGTCACGCTCGTTGAAGGCGATGCTGCCGACGGCCGAGAGCTGCATCGACAGCGCGCCCTCGGTCACCAGCGCGGTCCGCACGCCGAGGTTCTGCTGCACGCGAGGGCTGACGGTGACCTGGCCGGCGTCGCTGTCCGCGCCGGCATAGACCGGCGACATCATCATGTCCATGAACGGCGACTTGGCCGGCTTGTCGAACCGGCTCGCCGGCACCATGGGGTCGTGGTAGTACAGGATCCGGCGCCCCGTGACCGGGTCGATGTCGCCGGCCTTCAGTCCCGAGGCGACGTGGCGCCGCGTCGCGTCCTCGCCGCTGGCCGCCCCCTGCGCAGCGACCGGCGCGCCTCCGGCCGTGGTCGACGCCGGGGCGGCGCCTTCGGGTGCTGCGGCAGCGCCGGCCATGCCGGCGCCGCGCTCGACACCGAGTCGGTACAGGCCGAGGCCGGCGAGCGCGAGGGCAGCGGCCGCGGCAAAGCCGAGCAGGACGAGTCGGAGCTTCATGGCCGGCTCCTTTCCTGCGCGGCCGGGGAAACCGGGGCGGTGGCGGTCCGCGCTTGCGGGATCACGAATTCGAGCTGCGCCCACAGGCGCGCTGCGTCCATCTCCAGGCGGAGGCGCTCGGTGCGGGTCTCGATCTCGGCGCGGCGCGACTCGAGCACCGCCGCGAGCGGCGACGTCCCGCCTCGGTAGGCGGCCAGCGCCGCGCGCGTCCGCTCGCCCGCCAGCGGCAGCAGCGACGCGTCGTAACGGTCCAGCCGGCTGCGGTGACTGCGCCACTCCTCGAGCATCGAGCGCAGCTCGGCGGTCCGTTCCCGCATCGCCTCCTCGCGCTCGGCGCGCAGGCGCTCGACCGTCGCGACGCTGGCGGCGACCTCGCGATCCTGGCGCTGGGCCCGGTTCCACGGCAAGGGCACGGACACGTTCACCGACACCATGTTCGAGTACGCGGGTCCGCGCTGGCTGAACATCAGCTCGACGCTGACGTCGGGGCGACGGTTGGCGCGTTCCACCTCGACCATGGCTTCTGCCGCGGCTTCCTGCCGCGCCATGACCTCGATCGACGGATGCCGGGCCAGCACGCGCTCGATCTGCTCGTCGCGCAGACCGACGGTGCCGAGCGCCGGCGCGGCGCCGAGCGCGTCCGCGCCGGGCGCACCGACCCAGCGGGCCAGGCGGATGCGGGCACTGGCGACGCGGCGATCGGCCTGGGCGACGGCGTCCTCGATCTGCGCCACGGCGGAGCGGGCCTGGAACACGTCCGGCTGGGCGCCGCGGCCGCCGCGATAGGCGGCATCGGCGGCTTCGACCTGCAGCCGCGCTTCGTCGCGCTGCGCCAGCAGCATCGCCCGCAGCTGCTCCTCGAAGTGACGGTCCAGCCAGGCCGCGGCGGTGTCGCGCTGCAGCGCGGCGAGCGCCAGCCGCCGGCCGGCCTCGGCGACCTCGGCCTCGCGCTCGAAGCGGTCCGACCGGGCCTGCAGCTTGCGGGCGCCGGTCAGCTCCTGCATGACGCCGACCGAGCGCATGGTCATGAAGTCGCGCGTCAGGCTGAAGCGATCGGGCCCGTCGACGGGGAGGTTGACGATGCCGGCCTTCAACACCGGATCCGGTCGCTGGCCGGCGGCGACGGCCATCTGCCGGGCCGCGGTGGCGCTCGCGTCCTGCGCCGGCAACTGGCGGGAGCGTTCCTCGGCCAGGCGCAGCGCGGTGTCGAACGGGAGCGCGTCGGCCCGGCACACCGGCGCGGCGGCGAGTGCCAGCAGGGCGCTCGCGGCCACGGTGCGGAAGGCTCGCCGCGTGGTGCGCGGCACTGGCCGAGGAGGGGCCGGGCGAGGCGGAACGGGATGGGCAGCTGACATGGAGTCCTCCGGAAGCAGACCCGGTGGGGTCGGCGGGCCGCCGCCGTCGAAGGTTCGACGGGGGGCGCGGATCGTCGCGTCGCCGCTCGGGCGGCTCAGCGCGGCGTCCTGCGAATCAGACTCTCAGGCAGCAGTGAAGGGTCGCGTGCGGCGGGAACGCGGCGCAGAACCGGTCGGGTGCACTGCCTCCCGACAGCCGCTGCAGGCGGGACGAAGGTGCCGGAAGGAGCACGTAGAAGCCGCCGGCCACGGCCGCGGTCAGGACCGGCACGGAGGTCTGGTCGCTATGCTGGCCCTGCTGGCAATGCCCGTGGCACAGGTTCGGCGCCGCCGCATCCATGGCGGCCATGGACTCGCAATCGACCATTGCCGCGGTGGCGGCTGCGCCGACGGCGGAAGCCTCCTCGTCCGTGGCGCCGAAAACAGCCGCGGTCCGCTGCGTTCCGGCTTCCCCGCCGCGCTCGCCCGGGCAGGCGTAGGCGGCGAGCAGCCACTGGCTGGCCAGCAGGACGCCGATCAGGAGGCGGCCGATGGCTCGGGTCAGGGCTAGGGCCGGCATGGTCGCCCGAGCGTAGGCGGGCTGCGGCGCGCGGTCAAGCAAGCCGCCTCATCACCCGGCGCAGCAGCGGTCCATCGCGCCAGTCAGGACCTACTTTGCCGGCTGGATGCTGGTGATGACGATGGCGCCGCCCGCCTTCTCGGCAGCGAACATGATCTTGTCGCCCACCTTCACCTGCCCCAGCATGGCCGGATCCTTGACCTGGAAGACCATGGTCATGCCCGGCATGTCCAGGCTCTTGATCTCACCGTGCTTGACGGTGATCTTCTTGTTGTCCATGTCGATCTTGCGGACCTCGCCGTCGACCAGGTCCGGACCCTTTGCGGTGGCTTGAGGCTTGGAGCCATGGTCTCCCGAGGCGACGACAGCGCCACTCGCGAAGATCGTGGCGGCAGCGAGCAGAGCGATTGACTTGTTCATCGGAACTCCTTCGTGCGAGCGGTAGGACTTGTGAACGCGCGAGCCGCCCCTTGCGCGGACAGCGGGCACTCGCAGCGGGTTGTGGCATCGCGAAATCAGTGCTTGGGGGCGCCGCGGACGTCCTTGGCGGCGGCGCCCTTGCCGGCGGCGACCCGGACCAGCCCCTTCATGCCGGCCTCGTAGTGACCGGGATTCCGGCACGTGGAAGAGTCGTCGCCATGATGTCCTCGCGAGAAGCCGGCTGCGGACGCCAAGTCCGGGCCGAATCAGCCGCCGGCATG
>NZ_JANODC010000295.1:0-16495 GCF_031412495.1 Rhizobacter sp.
TTCCTCCTCTACGGGCCGAACGCCAAGTCGAAGTCGCAGGGCGAGAACGTCGCCAACTACGAGAACCCGGAATACGACAAGCTCTACCGCGAGCTGCAGTCGCTCGACGAGGGGCCGAGGAAGCAGGAAGTCATCGACGCCATGGTGGCCGTGGTGCAGGCCGACGCGCCCTGGACCTTCGGCTACTTCCCCTGGGGCGGGCTGGCGTTCCAGCAGTGGGTCTACAACGGCAAGCCCAGCATCCTGATCCGCGACATGGCGAAGTACTACCGCGTCGACCCGCAGCTGCGCGTGGCCAGGCAGGCCGAGTGGAACCGGCCGACCTGGTGGCCGGTGGCGCTCCTGCTCGCCCTGCTGGCGGCGGTCGTGTTCGCGGCGCGGCGCAGCTACCAGGCACGGCAGCGCGCGACCGCCGCCCCGGCCGCGGGCCCGGCCGCATCGCCGCCGCTCGCACCTCGTCCGGCGAGCTGACCCCCTCCGTGCTGAACTACTTCATTCGCCGCCTCGGCTACGGCGTACTGATCCTGATCGGGGTCAATCTCTTCACCTTCTTCCTCTTCTTCAACGTCAACACGCCGGACGACATGGCGCGCCTGAACATCGGCGGCAAGCGGGTGACGCAGGAGCAGATCGACAAGTGGAAGGCGGAGCGGGGCTACGACAAGCCGCTGTACTGGAATGCCACCGCTGGCGGCTCGGACAAGGTCACCGACACCGTCCTCTGGGACCGCTCGGTGTCGCTGTTCGCGCTCGACTTCGGCCGCTCCGACTCGGCCCGCAGCGTCGACATCGGGCACGAGATCCGGACCCGGATGGGGGTGAGCCTGCAGCTGGCGGTGCCGCTCTTCATCCTGCAGGTGATCGCCAGCACGGCCTTCGCGCTGCTCCTGGTCTTCTTCCGGCACACCCGCATCGACCTCTGGGGCGTGATCCTCTGCGTGCTGCTGCTGTCGATCTCCAGCCTCTTCTACATCATCGTCGGCCAGTTCTTCTTCTCGCGCATGCTGCACCTGGTGCCGATCTCGGGCTACGCCGGCGGCCTCGACGCGGTGAAGTTCCTGGTCCTGCCGATCTTCCTGTCGCTGCTGTCTCGGCTCGGCTCCGAGGCGCGGCTCTACCGGGCCATGTTCCTCGAGGAGATCGGCAAGGACTATGTGCGCACGGCCCGGGCCAAGGGGCTGCCCGAGTCGCTCATCCTGTTTCGCCACGTGCTCAAGAACGCGCTCATCCCGATCATCACCAGCGCCGGCTCCTACCTTCCCTACGTCTTCCTCGGCAGCCTGGTGTTCGAGAGCTTCTTCGGCATCCCGGGTCTCGGCGCCTTCGTCATCGAGGCCATCGGCGGGCAGGACTTCGCCATCGTGCGATCGATGGTCTTCCTCGGCGCGCTGCTCTACATCGCGAGCTACATCCTGATCGACCTGGCCTACACCTGGGCCGACCCGCGCGTGCGCCTGGCCTGACGATGCCGAAGTTCGTCTTCCTCTGGACCGACGTCGTCCTCTTCGCCATGCTGGTGCTCCTCGCCGTGTATGCCTGGCGCGTGCGCGGCAACAAGAACCTGCGCGCGAACTGGGCCAAGGTGGGGCGCGATCCGGCGGCTCTCGGGGCCGCGATCGTGCTGCTGGTGTTCGCCACGATCACCCTCCTCGACAGCGTCCATTTCCGGCGCGCCCTGGCCGCCTCGGGCAGCGCCGCGGCGGGTGCCGAGAGCTTTTCGCCGGTTACGGAGTCGCTGCTCGACGTGATCCTCGCTCGCCAGATCGCGACGCGTGAAACGGGCTACTCGAGGCCGCTCGACTGGCTCGGCTTCAGCAAGGAGCCGATGGTCAAGGACGGCCAGGCGGCGCGCGACTTCCCGCGCCTGACGTACGGCGGCGCGCACCTCACCGACCCCGACCGGCAGTGGGCCGGCGACGTGACGCGCCGGGTCGTGACCGGCGCGCTCGCCGGGCTCGCCGTCGCGGCCGCGGCGTTCCTGCTGACCGCCGCCGTGCTGCGTCGCGAGCACGGCGGCTGGGCCGCGGCGATGCGCGACATCGCCGCCGACCGCTCGTCGGTGCCGCTGCGGGCCGGCCTGCTGACCTTCGCCGCCATCTGCGTGCTCGCCGGGCCGGCCTTCATGCTGGCCCAGGGCTACCACGTCTTCGGCACCGACCGCACCGGCAACGACGTCTTCTACCAGCTGCTGAAGAGCGTGCGGACGGCGTTCGTGATCGGCACCCTGGCGACGCTGGCCACCTGGCCCTTCGCCATCGTGCTCGGCGTCCTCGCCGGCTACTACAAGGGATGGGTCGACGAGGTGATCCAGTACCTCTACACGACCCTTAGCTCGGTTCCGAACGTGCTCCTGATCGCTGCCTGCGTGCTGATGGTCCAGGTCTACCTCGACCAGCACAGCGAGCTGTTCGAGACCGGGCTGGAGCGCTCGGATCTCAAGATCTTCCTGCTCTGCGTGATCCTCGGCCTGACCGGCTGGGCGACCCTCTGCCGGCTGATCCGCGGCGAGACCATGAAGCTGCGCGAGCTCGAGTTCGTGCAGGCGGCGAACGCCTTCGGCGTCACGCACGGCCGCATCATGTCGCGCCACATCCTGCCCAACGTGATGCACCTCGTCCTCATCACGACGGTGCTGAGCTTCTCGGACCTGATCCTCTACGAGGCCGTCCTCACCTACGTGGGCGTCGGCGTCGACCCGTCGATGCACAGCTTCGGCGGCATGATCAACCTCGCGCGCAGCCAGATGAGCGGCGACCCGGTCGTTTGGTGGAGCTTCGTCTCCGCCTTCGTGTTCATGGTCGCGCTCGTGCTCGCGGCGAACCTGTTCGCCGACGGCGTGCGCGACGCCTTTGATCCGCGGGCCCGCAGCTTCCGGCCGCGCTTTCGTCGCGCGGCGATGAGCTGATGCATGCGCCGGGCACCCCGGGGACCCGGCTCGAGGCCACCGACCTCGGCGTCGGGCTCGACGCCGACGCCGGCATCGTCAAGGCCGTCGATGGCCTGAGCCTGGCGATCGAGCGCGGCGAGACCTTCGCGCTCGTCGGCGAGTCGGGCTGCGGCAAGAGCATGACGGCCCTGGCGCTGATGCGGCTCCTGCCGGAGAACGGGCAGGTCGTCGCCGGCCGGGTCGACCTCGACGGGCAGGACCTCCTCCGCCTGCCAGAAGCCGGCATGCGCGCCGTTCGCGGCGGCCGCATCGGCATGATCTTCCAGGAGCCGGGCACGAGCCTGAACCCGGTGCTGCGCGTCGGCACCCAGCTCGTCGAGGCGATCGAGACGCACACCGCCCTGCGCGGCGCGGCGGCGCGGGCCAAGGCGGTCGAGTGGCTCGGCCGGGTCGGGCTGCCGGAGCCCGAGCGGCGCATCGACGAGTACCCGTTCCGCCTATCGGGGGGCCAGAAGCAGCGCGTCATGATCGCCATGACGCTCGCTGCCGAACCCGACTTCCTGATCGCCGACGAGCCGACCACCGCCCTCGACGTGACGATCCAGGGCCAGTTCCTGGCGCTGCTGAAGGAGCTGCAGCGCGAGCAGGGAATGGGCCTCATGCTGATCACGCACGACCTGGCCGTGGTCTCGGACATGGCCGACCGCGTCGCGCTCATGTATGCCGGCCAGATCATCGAGGTCGCCGAAGCGCGCGACTTCTTCGCCGCGCCCAAGCATCCCTACGCCCGCCTCCTGCTGCAGGCCCTGCCCGATGCGGCACGGCGTGGCGAGTCGCTGGCCGCCATCGGCGGCTCCGTGCCGCCGCTCTGGCTCAGCTTCGAAGGCTGCCGCTTCACGCCGCGCTGCGACCGCGCCTTCGCCGCCTGCCCGAACACGCCGCCGGGGCTGACGCCGCTCGACCCCACGCGCAGCGTCCGCTGCCTCCTGTATACCGAGCTGGCACCAGCCAGCGACACGCCGCCCGACCAGGGGCCCGGCGACACGTCGCCTGCGCACGGCGCGGTCGCGGTCGCCGCCGCCTCGGCGCCCACGCCTGTGGCGGAGGAGGGCAGGACCGGTCCCGTCCTCCTCCAGGTGGAGAACCTGTCCGTCCGCTTCCCCCTGCGCAGCGGGCTCCTGCAGCGCACGGCCGGCTTCTTCAACGCCGTCGAAGGGCTGTCGTTCGAGATCGCGCGCGGCAGGACGCTGGCCCTGGTCGGCGAGTCGGGCTGCGGCAAGACGACCACCGGCAAGGCCATCGTGCAGCTCCTGCGTGACTCGGCCGTGATCGAGGGCAGCGCTCGTCTGGACGGTCGCGACCTCTTCAAGCTCGAAGGCGACGCCCTGCGCGCGGCCCGGCGCGACATTCAGATCATCTTCCAGGATCCCTTCGCCTCGCTCAACCCGCGCATGCGTGTCCTGCCGATCCTCGAGGAGGGCATGCAATCCCTGCGCCCCGACACCGACGGCGAGGCGCGCCGGCTCGAGCTGGAGGAGCTCGCCGAACAGGTAGGCCTGCGCCGCGACTCCCTGGACCGCTATCCGCACGAGTTCTCCGGCGGGCAGCGGCAACGGATCGCGATCGCCCGGGCCCTGGCCGTGCGGCCGAAGCTCATCGTCTGCGACGAGCCGACCTCGGCCCTGGACGTGTCCGTGCAGGCGCAGATCCTGAACCTCCTGCGCGAGCTGCAGCGCGAGCTCGGCGTGTCCTTCCTCTTCATCACGCACAACATCGGGGTGGTCGAGTACCTGGCGGACGAGATCGTCGTGATGAAGGCCGGGAGGGTGGAGGAACAAGGGCCCACTGCGAGCGTGCTCGCGAGTCCGCGGACGGCATATACCCGCGCCTTGCTCGCGGCGGTACCGCGGCTATCCGCAACTGTTGGTTAAAGCCGACGCCGCTTCTTCGCCTGTCCGAAATCCGGGCCGCCCCTCTCGGCAAGCCGCCACGGCGCCGTGACAATAAAGTGACAGTTCGGATGCTCGCGAGCGAGGCAGGTCCCACCGGGCGATGCCGAGCCGCAGCGGCGACTGGGTCCAATCGATCAACTTGTCACATCCTTGCCTGGGGAGGTCCGATGATTAAGAAGACGAAGCTCTGCACGAGCTTGATGATCGCGTTCGGGAGCGGCATCGCCCTCCCGGCCATGGCTCAGCAGACCCTGGAACGGGTCGAGATCACGGGCTCCTCGATCAAGCGGATCGACGCCGAGACGGCGCTCCCGGTCCAGGTCATCACGCGGGAACAGATCCAGCGCAGCGGCGCCATCAACGTCGAGCAGCTCCTCCAGACCATCAGCTCGATTTCCAGCTCCGGGGGTTTGACCACGTCATCCGCCTCGGGTGCAACGACCGGCGGCATTTCGGCGGTGTCGATCCACGGCCTCACCTCCATCCGGACGCTGGTGCTGCTCAACGGGCGGCGCATCGCCCCCTATGGCATCGGCTTCGTCGCAGATTCCGTCTCAGTCGATGTGAACAGCATTCCGCTGGCAGCCATCGAGCGAGTCGAGGTGCTGAAGGACGGCGCCTCGGCGATCTACGGATCTGACGCCATTGCCGGCGTGATCAACTTCATCCTTCGACAGGACTTTAAGGGGGTCGAACTGACCGGCGAGTACGGAGATACCACGCAAGGTGGGGCCAACTTCAAGCGTGCGACCGCGACGGCCGGCTTCGGGAACCTCACGTCCGATCGCTTCAACGTCATGATCGTCGGTTCGTTCCAGAAGGAAGGCTCGCTGTTCGGGCGCGATCGCGATTTCGCCAGTTCCGGAATCAACGTCGCCAACCTCAACGACACGACATCTGGCAACACCTTTCCCGGCAACATCATCCCGCTGGACGGCTCGGGCGGCACTCGCAATCCGTCGGCGCCCGGCTGCCCGCCGCCCTACGCTATCAACGATCCTTTCTTTCCTCCGACCCGCTGCCGCTTCGACCCTTCGCCTCTGGTGGCGCTCGTGCCCGCCTCGGAACGCGTGAGTCTGTTCGCCGCCGCCAAGGTGGCGATCACCGCCGATATCCAGGCCTACGCCGAAGCGTCGTTCAACAAGAACAAGATCCGGACCATCATCCAGCCGGTGCCGCTGTCGGATCAGTTCGCCATCCCGTCGACGAACTCGCTCTGCACCCAGGCACCATACAACACCGCGGTCCCGGGCAGCTGCACCGCTGCCATAGTCATCAGGCCGAGCAGCCCGTTCTATCCGACTGCTTATGCAATGCAGGAGTACGGCGCGACTCCCGACCTCCTGGTCCGCTATCGCAACAACGTCAATCGCGACATCACCAACATCTCCGAAGCGCCGCGCTTTGTTCTCGGCGTCAAGGGCGCTCTCGCCGGCTTCGACTTCGACGTCGCAGGTCTACACAGCGAGAGCAAGGTCCGCGAACAGGTCAACCATGGCTACCCGGCGCAATCGGCTATTCTGCCAATCCTCAACAGCGGCAACGTCAATCTGTTCGGCCCGAACACCCAAGCCATTCAGGACCAGTTGCGCGCGACCGAGTTCAATGGTGACGCCTACAGCATCAAGTCGAGCCTCACCAGCATCGGCGCGAAGGTCTCGCGCGAGGTTTTCCAGCTGCCCGCCGGCCCGGTCGGCATTGCCCTAGGCGCCGAACGGCGCAAGGAGAAGTACTCCTTCAGCGCCGACCCCTTGATCCAGACCGGTGACATATCGGGCTACGGCGGCAATTTCCTTCCAGTCGACAAGTCGCGCAACGTCACCGCTTTCTTCGGCGAAGCGGTCATTCCGGTCGTCAAGAATGTGGAAGCGAACCTTGCCGTCCGCCACGATCGCTACTCCGGAGTGGGCAATTCGACAACGCCGAAGGGCAGCTTGCGCTGGCAGCCGACCCCGCAGATCCTCTTGCGCACGTCGTACGGCAAGGGCTTTCGGGCGCCGAGTCTGCAGGACCTGCATGCGCCTAACACCCAAGGTGTCACGCCGCCTGGTTTGAACGATCCGCTGAAGTGCATTCCGCCGCTGCCCGTGGGCACCCCCGGCGCCGGCGGCGGCAACGACTGCCAGACGCAGTTCACAACGACCTTCGGCGGCAACCAGAACCTGAAACCCGAAAAGTCGCGCAATTTCACGCTGGGGACGGTGCTCGAACCGGTCAACAACGTATCCGTCGGTATCGACTACTTCCGCGTCCGCCTGACCGACACCATCGTCAACGGCGTCGATGCCGCGACGATCCTCGGGGACGTGAACGCCTATGCGGGCCTGATCCAGCGCGGTGCGCCCAATCCGAACTTCCCGAACCTGCCCGGCTCGATCACCAACGTTCTGCAGACGAACATCAATTTGGGAACGACAAAGGTGTCGGGGTTTGACGTGGACATCAAGTGGCGCATCCCGACAGCGAACTGGGGCCGCTTTACGTTAAACGGCAGCGCCACCTACTTCAACACATACGACACTTCGAATCTGGACGGATCGTTCACCGGCGGCGTCGATCAGGTCAACGCGGCCACCGGTGGGGTGGTCCCCCGCTTTCGCAGCTATCTGGCCGTCGACTGGACGCAGGGCCCGTGGGGGGTGACTGTGGCTCAGAACTTCCAGAAGAACTACAACGACCTGCCCGGAACGTTCGAGGACCCGTCGGATCCGGCGTTCGTTGCGCGAAAGGTGAAGTCGTATGCCACCTACGACCTGCAAGGAACGTACTCGGCGTTCAAGTCGTGGCGGTTCACGCTGGGAGTCCGGAACGTCTTCGACACCGACCCGCCGTACACCAACGCCGGCGGCCAGACTTCCTTCCAGGGGGGCTACGACCCGCAGTACGCGGACCCGCGCGGTCGATTCGTCTACGGGCGGGTGACCTACATGTTCCAATAGTCGACCCGGTTCCGGCTCGAAACCGCGGCTTCGAGCCGCGGTTTTTCTTCGCGCGGCTGTCCGGTGTCGGTCGCAGACGTAGGTTTCCAACATCACGATTAGCTCGTTCCGCCTCGGAGGTCACGCCTAGGGCCCCTAGAATCGCCGATCGTCAAAGTTTGGTAGCTCTACCATCGTCGGCATAGATGGCTGACGCAGCCTTGCGAGCGACGGGCCGCCACTGCTCCCCGGCACGCCCGCGGCACACGTCACGCCTGGAGATAGCGGTCCATGAATTTCGCCCAGCAGCAAGCCGACCCGCGGCGTCGGTTCGTCGGCTTCGGCGCCGTACTGCTCTTCCATGCCCTGGTGGTGTACGCGCTGGTCACCGGTCTCGCCAAGAAGGTCGTCGAAGTCGTCCGCGCACCGATCGAGACCAAGGTGATCGAGGAGGTGAAGAAGCCGCCCCCGCCGCCGCAAGTCGTTGTGCCGCCGCCGCCCAAGCTCGAGGCGCCGCCGCCGCCCTTCATCCCGCCGCCGGAGATCCAGGTGCAGACGCCGCCACCGCCGGCGCCCACGATCACGGCCACGACCCCCACACCGCCCCCGGCACCCGTGGTCATCGCGCCGGCGCCGCCCCCGGTCGTCGCCGCGCCTCCGGCACCTCCCGCTCCGCCGGCGCCCGCGCCGGCCCCGGCTCCCGTGGTCACCGCGGGCGTCGCCTGCTCGAACTACACGACCGTCATGGGCGACGTGGCCTATCCCCGCGAAGCCATCCGCGCCGGCATCGAACGCGGCGACGCGACGATCCAGTTCACGCTCACGGCCTCCGGCGAGATCAAGGACATCAAGGCGCTCCGTGCGTCAAATCCCATCTTCGCTCGCAACAGCATCCGCATCGTCGGCCAGTACAAGTGCGCAGGCCAGGGCCGCGACGTCCTGGTCACCGTGCCCTTCGGCTACAAGATGGAGTGATGCACCCCCATCCGCCGCCCTTCTTCGAATCCATTGCACTTCTCGACAGAAAGATCCTTCATGCGCCACTCCAACCCGCTCCCCGCGCGCTTCGCGACCTTGCTGACCTCGCTCGTCCTCGCCGTCGCCGCCTTCATCCCGGTGCCGACGCTCGCCCAGACGGCATCGGCCCCCGATGCCTCGATGTCGACCGCACCCGCCGCCACGCCCGGGGCGGCGACCGCCACCACCGCGCCGGCGCCGATGACGGCATCGACCACCAAGGAAACCGTCGACAACCCGTACGGTCTGAGCGCGCTCTGGGAGCAGGGCGACTTCGTGTCCAAGGGCACCCTGATCATCCTGGTGCTGATGAGCATGGGCAGCTGGTACATCCTCATCACCAAGCTGTACGAGAGCATCAAGCTGAGCTCCGAAGCCAAGACGGCGCAACGGACCTTCTTCAAGTCCAAGAGCCTGCGCGAAGGCACCGAGTCGCTCAAGCCGGGCAGCGCGTTTCGCTTCATCGCCGACACCGGCATCGAGGCGAGCGAGCACCACGAAGGCACGCTCACGGAGAACATCGACCGCAACTCGTGGGTCTCGATGAGCGTGCAGCGCAGCCTCGACGACGTGCAAAGCCGGCTTCAGGACGGCCTGGCCTTCCTCGCCACGGTCGGCTCGACGGCGCCCTTCATCGGCCTGTTCGGCACGGTCTGGGGCATCTACCACGCCCTGACGGCCATCGGCATCGCCGGGCAGGCCTCGATCGACAAGGTCGCCGGCCCCGTCGGCGAGGCGCTGATCATGACCGCCATCGGCCTGGCCGTGGCGGTGCCTGCGGTGCTGGGCTACAACTGGCTCGTCCGCCGCAACAAGGTGACGATGGAATCGGTTCGCCGCTTCGGCGCCGACCTGCACGGCGTGCTGATGGGTGCGCGCATGAACTCGCCGGCTCCGCAGCGCTGAGCCGCAGGCCAGGAGAACGCGCATGGCCATGAACATCGGCTCGGCCGACGGAGACGAGGACGAGGTCGTCTCCACGATCAACACCACGCCGCTGGTCGACGTGATGCTGGTCCTGCTCATCATCTTCCTGATCACGATCCCCGTCGTGACGCAGACGATCGCCGTCAGCCTGCCGAAGGAGACGAACATCGCCCGGCAGACCAAGCCGGAGAACATCGACATCTCGGTCAGCAAGGATGGCGACATCTTCTGGAACCAGGCGCTGATGGCCGACAGCGAGGCGCTGTTCCAGCGGCTGAGCAAGATCGCCAAGCTCGAGCCGCAGCCCGAGGTGCACATCCGCGGCGACGAGAAGTCGCGCTTCGAGTCGATCGGCCGTGTCCTGTTCCAGTGTCAGCGCGCGTCGATCCAGAAGGTCCGCTTCGTGACCGAACCGCCGCCGAAAGGCTGAGGCACACCATGTCCATGAACGTAGGCTCCGGCAGCGGCGGCGAACCCGAGGTGATGATGGACATCAACACCACGCCGCTGATCGACGTGATGCTCGTCCTGATCATCATGCTCATCATCACGATCCCGGTGCAGCTGCACTCGGTCAACCTGAACATGCCGGTCGGCACGCCGCCGCCGCAGACCCAGGAGCCGGTGGTCGTGACGATCGACATCGACTTCGACGGCACGGTGCTGTGGAACGGCGAGGCCGTCCCCGATCGCGGCCAGCTCGAGTCGCGCCTGTCGCAGGTGGCGGCCCAGGCCGACCAGCCGGAGGTCCACATCCGCCCCAACAAGCTCGTCGAGTACAAGTCGGTCGCTGTCGTGCTGGCGTCGGCACAGCGCCTGGGCGTCACCAAGCTCGGAATGATCGGCAATGAACAGTACGTCAAGTAGCCGGCGCCTGGCCCGGCTCGCGCGGGCAGCATGCCTCGCGGTGGCCGTCGGCGCGGGTGCGCCGGCGCACGCCCAGGAGGCGCTGCGCCCCGAGGTCGGCAAGCCGTTGCAGGCAGCGCAGGAGATGATCAAGGGCGGGCGCTACAAGGAGGCGCTCGCCAAGGTGCGCGAGGCCGAAGCGGCGGGCGCGCGCAACGCGAACGAGACCTTCCTGATCGAGCGCATGCGCCTGGCCGCCGCATCGGGTGCGGGCGACGCGGACACCGCCGCGCGCTCGTTCGAGGCGATTGCCGGCTCTAGCCGTATCGCGGGGCCGGACAAGCTGCGCATGATCGAGTCGATCGCCGGCGGCTACTACCGCCAGCAGCAGTACGCCAAGGCGATGCAGTGGGGCCAGCGCTACTTCCGCGAAGGCGGCAACAGCGGCGCCATTCGCACCATGCTGATCCAGAGCCAGTACCTGAGCGGCGACTTCGCCGGCGCCGCCAAGGAACTGACGGCCGAAGTTCAGTCGGCGGAGCGGGGCGGCAGCACGCCGGCCGAGGACCGGCTCAAGCTGCTGCTCAACGCGGCGTCGAAGCAGGGCGACAACAACGCCTACGTCTTCGCGATGGAAAAGCTGGTCACGTACTACCCGAAGAAGGAGTACTGGGTCGACCTCCTGAGCCGGATGCAGCGCAAGCCCGGCTTTTCCGATCGGCTCTCGCTCGACACGTACCGGCTCTCGCTGGCCACCGGCAGCATGACGGCGCCCGCCGATTTCATGGAGATGGCCCAGCTCGCCCTGCAGGCCGAGTTGCCCAGCGAAAGCAAGTACGTGGTCGACAAGGGCTTCGGCTCGGGCGTGCTGGGGACCGGGCCGCAGGCCGACCGGCACAAGCGGCTGCGCGATCTGGTCGACAAGCGCCTCGCTGAAAGAAAGGCCGCAGCGGCAGAAGAAGAAAAGCAGGCACTGGCCGCGAAGAATGGCGAGGCACTCGTCTCCCTCGGCATGGATCTCCTTTTCGCCGGCCAGGCCGCCAGGGGCGTGCAGCTGATCCAGCAGGGCATCGCCAAGGGCGGCCTCAAGCGGCCCGAGGATGCGAAGCTGCACCTTGGCATCGGCCAGCTCGTCGCGGGCGACAAGGCCAAGGCCCAGGCGACGTTCCGGACGGTGCAGGGGTCGGACGGAACGGCCGACCTGGCCCGTCTCTGGGCGTTGTACGCCCGCCGCAGCGCCTGATCGGCTCCGCCGCTACTTCGGCGCGAGGCGGATCGCGCCGTCGAGGCGGATCACCTCGCCGTTGAGCATGTCGTTGACGACGATCTGGTGCACCAGCTTCGCATAGTCGGCCGGCGTGCCCAGCCGGCTCGGGAAGGGCACGCTGGCCGCCAGCGCCTGCTGCACCTCGGCCGGCATCGTGAACAGCATCGGCGTGCCGAAGATGCCCGGGGCGATGGTCATGTTGCGGATGCCGTTGCGGGCCAGGTCGCGGGCGATCGGCAGCGTCATGCCGACGATGCCGCCCTTGGACGCCGAGTAGGCGGCCTGGCCGATCTGGCCGTCGTAGGCAGCCACGCTCGCAGTCGAGATGAGCACGCCGCGCTCGCCGGTCGGCTCCGGGTCGTTGCGGCTCATGGCATCGGCGGCGAGCCGGATCATGTTGAAGCTGCCGACCAGGTTGACGTTGATGACCTTGGCGAAGAGCGCCAGCGCATGAGCGCCTTCCTTGCCGACGGTCTTCGCGGCGGGGCCGATGCCGGCGCAGTTGACGAGCCCGACCAGCTTGCCGAGCGCCGTCGCCTCGGCGACCGCGCGCTGGCCATCGGCCTCCTGGCTCACGTCGCAACGCACGAAGCGGCCGCCGATCTCGGCGGCGATCGCCTCGCCGCGCTCCGCCTGGAGGTCGGCGATGACGACCTTGCCGCCATGCCCGGCGAGCATGCGCGCCGTGCCTTCGCCGAGGCCCGAGGCGCCGCCGGTGACCAGGAATACCTTGCCTGCAATGTCCACGCGAATCTCCTTTGCGGTCAGGCGAGCGCCGCCAGCGCCCGCGCCGAGATCTCCTCGACGCTGCCCGTGCCGCTGATCTTGCGGTATGCCGGCGCGGCCGCATCCCCCGACTCGGCCCAGCGCTGGTAGTACTCGACCAACGGCCGCGTCTGAGCCGCGTACACCGCGAGACGCTTGGTCACCGTTTCTTCGAGGTCGTCGACGCGCTGGATCAGCGGCTCGCCGGTGATGTCGTCGACGCCCGCGACACGGGGCGGGTTGAAGCGCACGTGGTAGCTGCGTCCGGAGGCGATGTGGACGCGACGGCCGCTCATCCGCTCGACGATGGCGGCGTCCGGGACGTCGATCTCGAGGACGTAGTCCAGCCTGACCCCAGCGCTGCGCAGGGCGTCGGCTTGGACGATGGTGCGCGGGAAGCCGTCGAACAGGAACCCGGCGGCGCAGTCGGGCTGGGCAATGCGCTCCTTGACGAGGCCGATGATGATGTCGTCGCTGACCAGCGCGCCCGAGTCCATCACCTTCTTCGCCGCGACCCCCAGCGGCGTGCCGGCCTTCACCGCGCTGCGCAGCATGTCGCCGGTGGCGATCTGCGGGATGCCGTAGCGCTTGCAGAGGAAGGCCGCCTGCGTTCCCTTGCCAGCCCCCGGGGCTCCGAGCAGGATGAGTCTCATGGGGTCGGAAGGTCCGTGAAGAAGGCGGGCGGGTTCGGATAATAGGCGGCGGTGCCGGAGCCTGCCGTCCTGCGGCGCTCAGGCAAAACCCGCACCGTCGCCGGCCTCGTACAGCGCGCGTGCATGGGCCAGATCCTCGGGCGTGTCGATCCCCAGGCCCGCATCGTCGTCGCCGACATGGACCGCGATGTGCTCGCCGTGCCAGAGCACGCGCAGCTGCTCGAGCCGTTCGATCTCCTCGAGCGGGCTGCGCGGCAGCAGGGGGAAGCGGCGCAGGAAGCCGGCGCGATCGGCGTCCAGGCCGACATGGCGGAGCGGCCGCGCGGTCGCGGCGCCGCTGGCGCCGGCCGCGCGCGCGTCGCGCGGCCATGGAATGGCGGCGCGCGAGAAGTAGAGGGCGCGCTGTGCCGCGTCGAGCACGACCTTCACGACGTTCGGATTGTCGAAGTCCGCCGGGGCGACGATGCGGTGTGCAGCCGTGCTCATCACGCAATCGTCGCGCCCGGCAAGCAGGGCCGCGACGGCGTCGACGAGCGCCGGCGCGAGCATCGGCTCGTCGCCCTGCACGTTGACGACGATCTGCGCACCGTCGAGGCCGAGCAGGGCGCAGGCTTCGGCGAGGCGGTCGCTGCCGCTTTCGTGGTGGCTGGCGGTGAGCAGGGCCCGGACGCCGTGCGCGGCGCACGCGGCGACGATCTCGGCGTCGTCGGCGGCAACCACCACGGACGCCGCGCTCGACTGCGCTGCACGCCGCGCGACGCGAACGATCATCGGCACGCCGCCGATCTCGGCCAGCGGCTTCCTCGGCAGGCGCGTCGACGCCAGGCGCGCTGGCACCAGCACGTGGAAGGGAGCGGTCAAGTGGCGGGCCGGGCAGGCGTCGCCCCGCCTGGCCCGGTCTCGTGGCCCAGTGAGCGCGCCTCGCCTTCCAGCATCATGGGGATGCCGTCCCGGACCGGAAAGGCCAGCCCGTCGGCGTTGCAGACGAGCTCCTGAGACGGGTGCTGCGGCGGCCGCCAGTGCTGCAGGGGGCCCTTGCAGAGCGGACAGACCAGCAGGTCAAGCAGGCGGGTTTCCATGCGGCAGGGGCGCCGACGATCCGGTCGTGGCCGAGGTCGTCGATCGAGGCGGTGGAAGAAAGGACAGCAGGGCGGCTTCGAAAGCCGGCTCCACCGAGAAGTCTAGCGCCGCCACCCAGACGCGCGCCCCGAGCGCACGAGAGGGATCCAGCTTGACGGCGTCCTTCTCGGTGACGATCACGTCTGCCGTGCCCGCAGGCCACGGCAGCGTCGCGAAGTCGTGGTGGTCGCCGAGGTCGTGCTCGTCGGCGTCGATGCCGGCGGCACGGAGCATGGCGAAGAAGCGCTGCGGCCGGGCCAGACCGGCCGCGGCGACGATTCGCCGGCCGCGCAGCGACTCGAGAGCCGCTCGGTTCGGCGAATCGCCGCGCCACCAGGCCTCGAGCAGCACCGCGCCGGCGAGTCGGCTCCGCGCCAGGTGACCCGGCAGGGCCGTGCTGGGGGCGTCGGCGTTGTAGAGGACCACCTGTCCCTGCCGGAGACGCGTCGGCACCGGCTCGCGCAGGGGCCCGGCCGGGAGCAGGCGTCCATTGCCCCCGCCGCGTTCGTCGAACACGATCACCTCGGCTTCGCGCTGCAGGGCCCGGTGCTGCAGCCCATCGTCGCTGACGACGATGTCGACCTCCGGACAGGCCTTCAGCAACGCGCGGCCGGCAGCGCTGCGGTCGCGGCCGACAAAGACCGGCGCGCCAGTGCGGCGCCGCAGGAGCAGGGGCTCGTCGCCGACCGTCGACGCGGCGGCGTCGACCTCGACGCCGCACACATGGTCGCCGCGTCGGCCATACCCGCGCGAAACGATGCCCGGGGTGTAGCCACGGGCGCGGAGCAGGGCCACGAGGGCGATGACGGTCGGGGTCTTGCCGGCGCCGCCGACGATCAGGTTGCCGGTCACCAGCACCGGAACCGGCAGCCGGCTGGATGCGAGCCAGCCACGGGCATAGAGAAGGCGGCGCGCGCCGGCCACCGCCGCGAAGAGCCACGAAAGAGGCAGCAGCAGCGTGCTCAGCGTGCCCTCGACTTCCCAGGCGCGCTGCAGTGACCGGCCCAGCCGTTCCCGCATGCGGGCCGGCGCCGTGCTCACGCGTCAGCGCGGCGCGCCGGCCGACGACTGCGTGGCGAAGGTGAGCTTGGCCAAGCCGGCTCGCCGGGCCGCGTCCATCACGTTGATGACGCTCTGGTGCGCGGCCGTCGCGTCCGCCGAGATGATGAGGATGACGTCCTTCGACCCGGTGGCGACCGCCGCCAGCTCGCTGGCGAGCGCGTCGACGCTGCGGCCTTCGACCGGCTTGCGGTCGATGGCGTAGCGCCCGTCGGCGGACACGGCAACGATGATCTCGTGCGGCCGGTCGCGTGCCAGGTCGGCATCGGCGACCGGCAGGCTGACCTGCAGTTCGGTGAACTGCGAGTACGTCGTCGTCAGCATCAGGAAGATGAGGACGACGAGCAGGACGTCGATGAACGGGATGAGGTTGATCTCCGGCTCGTCGGGGCGCTTGCGCCGGAAGTTGAGGGCCACGGGTCAGGCGCGGGGCAGGGCGAAGCGCATGAGGTGCGGCACCAGCCGGTCGGACGCCTGCTCCAGGTCGAGGGTGTAGCCGTCGACGAGGCCCCGGAAGTAGCGGTAGAACATCAGGGCCGGGATCGCGATGATCAGGCCGAAGGCGGTGTTGTAGAGCGCAACCGAGATGCCGTGCGCCAGCATTGCCGGGTTGTTGCCACCCACCGGCGATTGCGAACCGAAGATCTCGATCATCCCGATCACCGTCCCCATGAGTCCGAGCAACGGCGCCGCCGAGGCGATCGTGCCCAGGGCGTTGAGGTAGCGCTCCAGCCGGTGCACCGCAGCGCGCCCGGCCGACTCGAAAGCCATCCGCAAACCGCCCTCGGTGATGCGCGGCTCGGCGATAACCTCGCTCAGTCAGTTTGCGAGCACGGTGCCGAGCACGGAGTTGTCGGCCAGCTTGTTGACGATCTCCGGCGCCGGCAGATGCGCGCGCGTCACCGAGATCACCTCGTCGAGAAGCCGGGGCGGGGCAACCCGCGAGACCCGCAGGCTGGAGAAGCGCTCGATCGTCAGCGCGAGGGCGGCGATCGAGCAGAGGACGAGGGGCCAGATGGGCCAACCTGCGGCTTGTATGATCGAAAGCAATCTGGCCCTTCGGTTCGGCGACGGGCGTCGTGGCC